>JBILCR010000067.1:0-8152 GCA_044353055.1 Flavobacteriales bacterium | reverse complement strand
CCAGCATCCATGCTATGATACGCTGGGCATAGTGTTTCGCAGCTGTAAAATCAGCATCTATGGAGTGATCGGTTAATGAAAATCCAATCGAGGGAATTCCCTCTAGGGCGCCCTCCATTGCGGCCGACATGGTGCCTGAATAAATTACATTGATGGAGGCGTTAGAGCCGTGATTTATTCCCGAAATCAATAAATCAGGTTTTCGGGATAAAATTTTATTTACTGCCAGCTTTATGCAATCAACAGGAGTTCCACTGCAGGCAAATTCGCGTATTTCCTCACTGCCAAACGGTTGAACTCTTAATGTTGAATTTATTGTTATTGCATGTCCCATGGCGGATTGAGGTTTGTCTGGCGCCACTACTACCACTTCGCCAAATTGACGCGCTACCTCTATAAGATTGCGAATGCCAGGTGCCGTTATTCCATCGTCGTTACACACTAAAATTAACTTTTGACTACTCATATTCAGGAATTATCTGATTCCAAAATTAACCTATTGTCTGTGTTTTTAAGGCAATTATGGATTATTTTAAAATTAAGGATGAAAATTTCATCAAGTCATTTGTGTGATAAATAATTTTGGTACATTTGCAGCCCCAAGGTGAGGTGGGTGAGAGGCTGAAACCACCAGTTTGCTAAACTGACGTACGGGAAACTGTACCGCGGGTTCGAATCCCGCCCTCACCGCACCGAAATAAGCCTTGTGCTTTTCGGGATGTAGCGTAGTCCGGTCATCGCGCCTGGTTTGGGACCAGGAGGTCGCAAGTTCGAATCTTGCCATCCCGACTTTAAAAACGCCTCTATTTTCAATTTGAAAAAAGAGGCGTTTTTTATTTCATTGAATTTGATAACAGCTCGTACCTTCAATAATAGCTTTAGGCCCTATTAATTGAATTGTGTTTAAAAACGAACACATTATGGTTGTCTGATAATTTTAAAGCCTTGCAGACAATAATTCTTCCAGGATTTAGCTGTTAATGATAAGTTACGTTTGAATTTTCTTGACTTAAATTCCCAAAAACGCGCGCCGAAGCTAACGAGTCGTTAAATAACTTGTTCAGGTTCAGTGATCTATGTAATATTAAATATATGCGAGTAATCCCCCTGTAGCCTTTTGCTAAGTTGGATAACCTCTAACAAATAAGGTGTAGATTTTGATTTTCAGTTGTCTAACATCAACAGCTCCCTGCAACGGCTTCAGGAACAATTTTCTTTACCAGGCCTTGTAAAACTTTACCCGGCCCGCACTCAATAAACGAAGTGGCGCCATCGCGGTGCATGTTTTGTATGCACTGGGTCCAGCGAACTGGAGCCGTTAGCTGTGCAATTAGATGGGCTTTTATTGTTGATGGATCGCTACAGGCTTCTGCATTAACATTTTGATAAACCGGACAGATCGGCGTATTGAATTCTGTTTTCGAAATAGCCTCTTCTAACGCTTTGCGCGCCGACTCCATCAAGGGAGAATGAAACGCTCCGCCTACTTGCAGCGGTAGCGCCCTCTTCGCACCTGCATTTTTTAGCAAATCGCAGGCTATATTTATACCGTTAATGCTTCCTGAAATAACAAGTTGGCCTGGGCAATTGTAATTGGCAGCGACTACTGTTTCATGCGTAATTTCGGCACATAGTTCCTCAACGCGGGCATCTTCTAGTCCCAAAATGGCTGCCATCGTGCCTGGGTTTTGTTCGCAGGCGGTTTGCATGGCCAAGGCCCGTTGGTAAACTAATTTCAATCCATCTTCAAATGAAAGACATCCGTTGGCAACCAATGCTGAAAATTCTCCTAGCGAATGTCCAGCTACCATATCGGGTTTTGTATTCACAAGGCACAACGCACTGATTACAGAGTGAAGAAATACCGCGGGCTGCGTAACTTTTGTTTGTCTTAAGTCTTCTTCATTACCATTAAACATGATGTCTGTGATGCGAAATCCTAATACCGAGTTGGCCCTCTCGAAAAGTTCCTGAGCCTGTTGATTTTGTTCGTAAAGTTCTTTGCCCATCCCGGGGTATTGGGCACCCTGTCCGGGGAAAATCAATGCTGTCATGATAGTATTGTTGTATGGCTGAGTCTGAAAAATATCGATTTAATCGCAATAATCTTGTTCGCAAACTTACGTATTTCTTTTTCCTGTAAAAATTACCGGTGTGCAAAAGAGCCTAGAGTCACATAATATTCTAAACGGCATTTTTATACATTTACCCCGTGAAAAGAATATTCCTTGCCATATTTATATTACTGGAGCTAAATTCCTGGGCTCAAATTGGTGGGCAACATATATATAGGTTTTTAAATCTTCCCGTTTCGTCACGATTATTGGCATTAGGAGGAAGGCAGGTGTCATTGCGCGATGATGATGTGGGGATGGCCTGCATGAACCCGGGTTTGCTTAATCCTACCATGCATAATAATTTAATGCTGAGCTTCAGCGATTATTTTGGGGGTATTAATTATGGATACGCCGGCTATGCTTATGCTTTTAATAAGGTTGGAACCTTTCATGGAGGCATTCAATTTGTGGATTATGGTACATTTGATCGCACCGACAATACCGGAGCTGTGAACGGTCAGTTCTCTGCTGGCGAGTATTGTCTTACCGCAGGATTGGGCCGCCAAATGGATTCACTTTTTTCTGTTGGTGTTAATCTTAAAACAATTTTTTCCAGTTTAGAAAGCTATAATTCCTGGGGTATAGCCGCAGATTTTGGTGCCTCATACCGCAGCAAATCAAAGTTATTCGAAGCAGGAGTGGTAATGCGAAATTTTGGCTGGCAGTTAAGTACCTACACTCAGGGCCAACGCGAAGCATTGCCATTTGAATTCACAGCAGGTATTTCGGGAAGACTTAAGCATGTACCCTTGCGTCTATCGCTTACAGCTCACAACCTACAGCAACCCGATTTGAGCTATCGCGATCCTTCATTGCCCGAGCAAACAATTGATCCACTATCTGGAGATACCGTATTAAATAAAATATCTATTGCCAATAAGGTAATGCGACATGCCATTGCTGCTGCTGAATTTCAAATCGTAAAAGGTTTTGCTTTGAGAGTAGGGTATAACTATCAACGCCGCCAAGAAATGAAGGTAGCCGGACGCTTAGGAACGGTTGGTATTTCCTGGGGGCTTGCTTTTAAAGTGTATAAATTTTCGTGCTCGTATTCACGTTCTGCCTATCATTTGGCAGGATCGCCCAATCAAATTACCTTGGCATTCAAGCTTTCCGAGTTCTACACCCGCAAATAATATAATGAGTGCACGAAAAATAACCATAGCAATCGACGGCTATTCTTCCTGCGGTAAATCTACCATAGCACGTGCGCTTGCCGAACGTTTGTCTTATAATTATGTAGATACCGGGGCGATGTACAGAGCGGTTACTCTATTTGCACTTCGAAACGGACTTATTAATGGCAAGCAACTCGATGTGGATGGCCTTATCGAACAACTCGACTCGATTACTATTCAGTTTGTCTTTAACTCCGAAACACGGGTATCTGAAATTTTGTTGAATGGCGAAAACGTCGAAAATTACATTCGGCAAATGGACGTAAATGACTGGGTAAGTCAGGTAAGTGCTGTTGCAGAGGTGCGGAGAAAAATGGTACGGCTTCAGCAGGAAATGGGTAAAGACAAAGGAGTGGCTATGGACGGTCGCGATATAGGAACCGATGTTTTTCCTGATGCTGAACTTAAAGTATTTATGACGGCCGATCCCGACATTCGTGCCAGAAGGAGATTTGACGAGTTGGTTAAAAAAAATATTTCTTCAACTTTAGAGGCTGTGAAGACCAATCTTTTGGCTCGAGATGCCGAAGATATGACGCGGGCCGAAAGTCCTTTGCGGAAAGCTAAGGATGCCATTGTACTTGATAATTCGAACCTGAGCCGCGAGCAGCAGCTGGAGTATGTTTATAATTTAGCCATTCAGCTAATTCAAAGAAAGAAGTCAGAGTCTTTTAGATAGATTTTCTATCGGAATTAATTTTTTTACATTTGTCGTATGGAAGTGACTATTGATGTCAATTCCGGCTTTTGTTTTGGGGTCGTTTTTGCAATTCAGATGGCCGAAGACGAGCTGGAACAGTCGGGGAGTTTATACTGTTTGGGCGATATTGTGCACAACAATATGGAGGTGGAGCGTTTGCAGGCTAAGGGCTTGAAGATTATCAACCACGAGGAATTCAAGAATTTAAGAAATAACAAAGTGTTGATTCGGGCGCATGGCGAACCCCCTGAAACCTACAAAACTGCTATCGAAAATAACATTGAGCTTATTGATGCATCGTGTCCTGTCGTACTTAAGCTTCAAAATCGCATACGTACCGGATTTAATCATATTGGGGAAGGCCAGATTGTAGTTTATGGTAAGGAGGGGCATGCAGAAGTGAATGGCCTGGTGGGGCAAACCAATGGAAGAGCCATCATTGTTGAAACACTCGAAGATTTGGATCGTCTTGATTACAGCCGACCGATACAGTTTTTTTCTCAAACCACTCAGCCTACCGAGGGCTTTAAAACAATGAAGGCCGAAATTGAGCGGCGTATTCTTTCGGCGGGAGGTGAAAATAGCGAGTTGCTGGAATCAAATGACACCTTATGCAGGCAAGTTTCAAACCGTGAGCCCCAGTTGCGCGAATTTGCCGCTTCTAATGATTTGGTGTTGTTTGTAAGTGGTATCAAAAGCTCTAACGGCAAAGTTTTGTTTGATGTATGCAAGGCCGTGAATCCCCGAACCTATTTTGTTTCGGAATGGACCGATGTTCAGCAGGACTGGTTTGCAAAGAATGACCGAGTGGGTATTTGTGGTGCCACTTCAACGCCAATGTGGTTTATGGAGGAGATTGCATCGAAGCTAAAGCAATCGCTTGCAGAAAATTAAATTTCCTTTGAGGGAGTTTTTTCAGTAATATATTTTATTAAATTTGCAGCCCCTTGAAAGTCAAGGGGTGTGCCCAGCACATCATGTTTAATTTTTTTAATTATTGACGTAATGTCAGAATCAAATCAGGAAACTCCTGAAACCATCGCAACCGAAACGGTTGCAGAGCAAAAACCCGTAAAAACCCGCAGTGCAGCATCAGTCAACGATTTTGACTGGGATTCAGTGGGTAAAAAATCATCAACCTACAGCAGCGAAGAGCGTTCCAAAATGGAGAGCCTTTACGAAAAATCGCTGAGTTCTATTACTGAACACGAAGTGGTTATGGGTACTATTGTTGCCCTCACAAGCAAAGATGCTGTAGTAAATATCGGTTATAAATCCGACGGTATTGTACCGCTTTCAGAATTAAGGTACAACACTGAAACTAAAGTAGGTGATACCCTCGAAGTGTATATCGAGAGCAAGGAAGACCGTGGAGGTCAACTTTTATTGTCTCATAAAAGAGCACGCTCACTGAAGTCTTGGGATCGTGTTAATGAGGCCCTCGAAAGTGATGAAATTATTAAAGGGTATGTGAAGTGCCGCACCAAGGGCGGATTAATTGTGGATGTATTTGGCATCGAAGCATTCCTTCCGGGATCGCAAATCGACGTTAAGCCTATTCGCGATTATGACGTTTATGTAGGTAAATCCATGGAATTCAAAGTGGTGAAAATCAACAAGGAATTTAAAAACGTTGTTGTTTCACACAAAGCCCTCATAGAAGAAGAACTTGAAGCACAAAAAACCGAGATTATCTCTAAACTTGAAAAAGGTCAGGTTCTCGAAGGTGTGGTTAAGAACATCACTTCTTACGGGGTATTCATCGACCTTGGTGGAGTTGACGGTTTAATTCACATTACCGATCTTAGCTGGGGCCGTATTAACCATCCTGAAGAGGTTGTGAAGCTCGACGAAAAAATCCAGGTAGTAATCCTCGATTTTGACGAAGGCAAAAAGCGTATCGCACTAGGTTTAAAGCAACTTACTCCACATCCATGGGATAAGGTAGATTCTAACCTTCAGGTAGGCGACAAGGTGAAAGGTAAAGTAGTGGTTATTGCCGATTATGGTGCATTTATCGAAATCGAACCCGGATTCGAAGGATTGGTGCACGTATCTGAAATGTCTTGGTCACAGCATCTTCGTTCTGCTCAAGACTTCCTTAAAGTTGGAGAAGATGTGGAATGCTTGGTGTTAAGCATTGATCGCGAAGAGCGCAAAATGTCCCTGGGCATTAAGCAGCTAATGCCCGATCCATGGTCTGAAATTGAAACCAAATACCCGGTTAATTCAAAGCATACTGCCAAGGTTCGAAACTTTACCAATTTCGGTGTATTCGTAGAACTTGAGGAAGGTGTTGATGGATTAATCCATATTTCAGATTTAAGTTGGAATAAGAAGATCAAACATCCAAGCGAGTTTACTAAAGTGGGTGAAACCATTGAGGTAGTTGTTCTTGACTCTGACCGTGAAAATCGCCGTTTGAGCTTAGGTCACAAACAACTTGAAGAAAATCCATGGGATGTTTTTGAAACTATATTCAATGAAGGCTCTGTGCACCAAGGTACTATAATTAGTATCAATGATAAAGGAGCTGTGGTTTCTTTGCCTTATGGTGTAGAAGGTTTTGCGCCTAGCAAACATCTCATTAAGGAAGATGGAACCAATGCCAAAGTTGAAGATGTTTTAGATTTCAAGGTGATTGAATTTTCGAAAGACAGCAAAAAGATCATCGTTTCTCATGCCCGCACTCATGAGGCCGAAAAGCCCGGAGATAAAGGTGTTAAGGAAAATGCCGAGAACGATACCAAAAAAGCGGTTAAGAAAATTAAAGACAACCTTGAAAAGTCAACCTTGGGCGACTTAAGTATTCTTTCTAACCTTAAAACCGAAATGGAAGAAAAGGAACAAAAAGAAAAAAAGAAAGAGTCTGCTAAGAAAAAGGACGAATAATTTAAGGGTTCGTAATGAATCGATAAAGCGCTCGGGATTTTTCCTGAGCGCTTTTTTTATGCTTCAATTCAATCCTTATCTTTGTCTTTTAAATGGGCCATACACGTACCGTACTTTCCGAAGATGTTTTTAAGCTGGTTAAGGCACGGTTAGCCTTTGAATTAATAGAGAATCACAATGATTTTGAGAATACAGTTCTCATCGGACTTCAGCCCCGAGGAGTACTATTGGCAAGAGCCATTAAATCGTTTTTAGAGGAGGACTTAGGCAAAGCGCTCGTTTACGGAGAGCTTGATATTACTTTTTTTAGAGATGATTTCCGTCAAAAAAATTTAATTCCCAGTTCTACGAACATCGATTTTATTACTGAGGGTAAAAAGGTAATTCTAATTGATGATGTAATGCACACAGGCAGGAGTGTGCGCGCTGCACTCGATGCTATTCAGCAATTTGGTAGGCCCTCGCGAATCGAGCTGATGGTTTTAGTGGATCGCCGGTGGAGTAGGGAGATTCCTGTTTCTCCCGATTATTGCGGGATACAGGTGGATTCTGTATTTAATGAAAGCATACGACTAAATTGGAACGAACAACAGAATGCCGCAGAGGTAGTTTTACATACTAAAAACAAAAACGACTAATGCTCGGAGTACAGCATCTATTAGGCATCAAATACCTTAGCAATCGAGATATTGAATTAATTCTGCAAACGGCCGAAACTTTTCTGGACGTTATCAATCGTCCCATAAAGAAAGTGCCTTCGTTAAGAGATATCACCATAGTGAATCTGTTTTTCGAAAACTCGACCCGCACTCGAATTTCATTCGAACTTGCCGAAAAACGACTTTCTGCCGACGTCCTTAATTTTACGGCCTCATCTTCTTCGGTGTCCAAAGGAGAAACCTTGGTAGATACTGTCAATAATATTTTGGCGATGAAGGTTGATATGGTAGTTATGCGCCATCCCCAAGCGGGTGCCGCGCATTTTCTATCTGAAAGAGTCGATTCAATTATTGTAAATGCAGGCGATGGTGCTCACGAGCACCCTACACAAGCCTTACTCGACGCCTTTACCATTCGTAAAAAATTGGGAACACTTAAAGATAAGCGCATTCTAATTGTGGGTGATATACTTCATTCAAGGGTGGCCTTATCCAATATTTTCTGCTTACAGAAAATGGGCGCTGTTGTAAGTGTATGTGGACCTCCAACCTTGATTCCGCGATATCTGCATACGTTGGGCGTTAAGGTCGAGACTCATTTGGAAA
>JBILCR010000066.1:0-8185 GCA_044353055.1 Flavobacteriales bacterium | reverse complement strand
TCCTGGTCGGTACCCGGTAAAAAGCCCGGAACATCTTCGAATACCAATAAAGGAACATTGAAACAATCGCAAAAACGTACAAAACGAGCAGCTTTTTGCGAAGATTTAATATCCAAGACGCCGGCCAGATATGCAGGCTGGTTGGCCACAATACCGATGCTGCGTCCTGCAAGGCGAGCAAATCCTACAACAATATTCTCAGCAAAGTTTTTATGCACCTCGAAAAAACTGTCGGCATCAATCACCTCTTCAATTACTTCACGAATATCGTACGGTTGATTAGGATTATCAGGAATGATTGCACTGAGCTTTGGGCGGGTTTCATTTCCTTTATCATACTTCAAGCGTGGCGCTTCTTCTTCGCAGTTTTGAGGTATATAGCTTAGCAATTGTTTTATTTCCTGAATACAGGCCACTCCATTCACCGATGAAAAATGCGTAACACCCGATTTTACGCTATGCGCCGATGCACCCCCAAGTTCTTCGGAACTTACTTCCTCGTGCGTAACGGTTTTTACCACATTGGGTCCGGTAACAAACATGTAGGATGTGTTTTCTACCATGAAAATAAAATCGGTAATGGCAGGCGAATAAACGGCTCCACCGGCGCAGGGTCCCATAATAGCCGAGATTTGTGGAATTACTCCCGATGCCAGTGTGTTACGATAGAAAATATCGGCATATCCGCCCAAAGAAACAACGCCTTCTTGAATGCGTGCACCGCCCGAATCGTTTAAGCCGATAACAGGCGCTCCGTTTTGCATGGCCAAATCCATGATGCGGCAAATTTTGGTGGCATGCGCTTCGGCGAGCGAGCCTCCGAACACGGTAAAATCCTGTGCGAAAACATATACCAAACGCCCGTTTACCGTTCCGTACCCGGTTACTACGCCGTCGCCGTAAAATTTCTGTTTTTCGAGCCCAAAATTGGTGCTTCGGTGAGTAACCAGTTGACCAATTTCTTCGAACGTGCCTTCGTCGAGTAAAAGGTGAATGCGCTCGCGGGCGGTGAGTTTTCCTTTTTTATGTTGAGCATCGATCCGTTTTTCGCCGCCACCCAAAAGGGCTTCGGCCTGCATAGATTCAAGTCGTTTGCGTTTATCTTACATAATAAATTGGCTGCACACACTGTATGCCACAGCGGCTGCAATTTCGCACAAAAATTTATGCGATGGGCATCTTAAAGCAGTTCGTTTTCGTCGTAACGGTAAATTGGATCTAGTTGGTATGTATTGTCGAGCCGAATTAAGTCACGTAGAATTCCATCTTTAATGTCGTAAACCCATCCATGAATTACAGGGCGCTGATGGGTAACCCAAGCACGTTGAATTATGGATGTCTTAGCTAGATTCAAAACCTGCTCTTTTACGTTGAGTTCAACTAGAGCATCCACTTTTTTGTCTTCGTTAGAAATGGCATTGATTTCGTCGCGGTGAATACGATACACGTCTTTGATGTTACGCAGCCACTTGTTGAGCATGCCAAAAGACTGGTTGTGTAGAGCTGCTTTAACTCCACCACAGCCATAATGTCCGCAAACTATAATGTCCTTTACTTTCAATACCTCAACTGCATATTGCAATACGCTGAGCATGTTAAGATCAGTATTTACAACAAGGTTGGCCACATTGCGGTGCACGAAAATTTCGCCGGGTTCGGTATTGGTAACCTCATTTGCCGGAACACGTGAGTCGGAACAGCCGATCCAAAAGAAATTAGGGTTTTGTTCGCGTACTTGACGTTCGAAATACTGCGGATCGGAGTGAAGTTTCGCGGATGCCCAGGCCTTGTTCTCGAGCATTATTTTTTCAATGGGGTTCATATGTTATTTTCTAAAAAATGGATGACTGCTACTTTCAGAGCGTTTAATTTCAACGTCGATGTGTTTTAATTTCGCAGCTTTCTGGAAAGTCTCAATAGTATCTATAATGTCAGCATCCACAAAAGATGCCGCTGTGCCATCAATAATTACATGGCTTTTTTCGGGGATCGAATAAAGGTTTCGGCGCAAAACATCCTTGTTTATGAACGAAACATTATGATTTAAGCGAACGAGGTAATTCTTACCATCATTAACAAGATATACCGAACGGCGAATATTGGAGCGTAGTATATAGAACAAGGCAAAAATCAACCCGATACCAATACCGCGCAATAAATCAGTAAATACAATGGCTACAATGGTAATAATGAAAGGAATGAATTGATCGTAGCCTTTCTTAAATGTTTGAGTAAAAATTTCGGGTTTGGTAAGTTTATAGCCCACTGTAAGCAGAATTGCAGCAAGGGCCGATAGCGGAATTAGGTTTAATATTCCAGGAATAAACACCACCGTAATTACCAGTAAAACGGCGTGTACAATTGCCGAAATTCGAGTTTGGGCACCCGCGAGGATATTGGCACTGCTGCGCACAATTACTGCGGTTACCGGAATACCGCCCAACAATCCCGATACAATATTGCCAGAACCTTGAGCCACGAGTTCTCGGTTTGTAGGAGTGATGTAGTGACTTGGATCGAGCTGATCTGTAGCTTCTACGCTCAACAAACTTTCGATACTGGCAATGATGGCAATGGTAAAAGCGACCTTATAAACCGTTGGCTGATTCAAAGCGTTGAAATCGGGGAAAACGAAAATATCATGTATGGAACCATTGAGGATATTTGTAGGTAATGAAACCAAATGTTCCTGCGTGAGTTTCAATTCATCAGGGGCAAGTGTATTAATAAAGATTCCAACAAAAACAGCAATGAGTGCACCTGGAATAAAACGGAGAAGCTTGACCCATTTAGTTAAATATTTATCCCAAACATTCATTAAAACCAAGGCACAAAGGCTGATCACAATTGCTAGTTTATTCGGACTTAAAACAGCAAAATAGATATCTGTTAAGGTGTTGTGTCCTTTGCCTTCTTCGAAATTCTCGTCGCCTGCATAATCAAAATCGTAACCCAATGCATGCGGCAATTGCTTCATGATTAATATCAATCCTATAGCTGCAAGCATGCCTCTAATTACTGCTATGGGGAAGAAGTTGGCCATTTTCCCGGCTTTGAGATACCCCAATAATATCTGGAAAATTCCGCTTAAAACCACGGCCATCAAAAAGGCCTCATAGGTTTGGCAGAGTTTAATTGAATCGGCAACCACTGCGGTTAAACCTGCCGCCGGCCCGCTAACACTTAAGTTAGACCCGCTCAAGCTGCCCACAACCAATCCCCCCGCAACGCCGGCAATAATTCCCGCAAAGGACGGTGCTCCTGAAGCAAGAGCTATTCCCAAGCACAGCGGCAACGCGACCAAAAAAACAACCAACGATGCCTTGAGATCGGCGCTACGTTTATCTTTCACCATAAATATTGTTTATAATTCAAATAATGTTGCAATATAATTAGGGAAAGCGAACCTGAAGCGGGTTTATGAAAATAGTTCCTCTAAATCTTCCTGACTCAGACGTGCAATAGGATTTGATTTGCCGATGATATCTGATGCCAGTCTCGATTTTTGGTCCTGCAGCCTCATGATTTTATCTTCAATGGTATCTTTAGTGATAAACTTCCACACGAAAACCTGCTGATGCTGTCCAATACGATGCGAGCGTGCAATAGCCTGCTCTTCAGCCGCCGGATTCCACCAGGGATCAAGCAAGAATACACAATCGGCTTGGGTGAGGTTGAGGCCTGAACCGCCGGTTCTAAGCTGGATTAAAAAGGCTCTGAAGCCATGTGTTTCCTCAAATTCAGAAATAACACCGCTTCGTTGATGTTGAGGAACTTCGCCACTCAACCACGAATAGGGCATGTTTTCGTGGATAAAGGCCTTGCGAAACAAATCGAGATGCCGCACAAACTGCGAAAAAATAAGCACTTTGCGGTTTTCGGACATTAACTCTTTCAGCTTCGATAATGCGTCGTTAAATTTTGCCGATTCGCCCGTATAGTTTGAGTCAAGAAGTACCGGATGTATGGCAATTTTCCGGAGTTGGGTAAGCCCTCGAAGAATTAAAATCTGACTTTTTTGAATGCCCTCACGACTTATATTATCAAGGATTTTATTGCGGTAATACGATTTTTGCTCTTCGTAAATGCGTGCTTGTTCGGCACTCATTTCTGAGTGATTAAGCTCTCGTGTTTGAGCAGGGAGCTCGGGCGCTACTTCTTCTTTAGTGCGGCGCAGAATAAATGGTCGAATTAATTTCTGAAGCCGCTGAAGTTTTTGTTCATCTTTTTGCTGTTCGATAGGAATTACAAATTCCTGTCTGAAAAAAGTGTGAGAGCCTAATAATCCGGGCTGTAAAAATGTAAGTTGCGACCATAAATCACTCAGCGAATTTTCGACCGGTGTGCCCGTTAAAACGATCCTGTTTGAGGCATGAAGTTTTTTAACCGATTGAAAACTCATCGATCGCATATTTTTAATGAGCTGACTTTCGTCGAGAATTACGTAATGAAAATCAATAGCCATAAGCATGTCTAAGTCATTACGCACCACGCCGTATGTTGTCAATATTACATCGGCGCCCGAAAGGTCCGCCAGATTTGAGCTACGACGGTATCCCGAATGTTTCTTCACTACAAGATCGGGAGCAAAACGTTCCAGTTCACGCTCCCAGTTATGAATAAGCGATGGAGCCATAACAATGAGTGAAGGCATATTGTGCTCGTCAAATAGATCAAGCTGTGTGCCGCCTGCTCGTTCATCGTCAACAGGAATTAACTGCTGTTCTTTTATATGTTGCAAAAGGGCAATTACCTGAAGGGTTTTGCCCAGCCCCATATCGTCGGCTAGGCAAGCGCCAAGCCGATTTTCCGACATGGAGCATAGCCAATCGAATCCTTTCTTCTGATAATCTCTTAATTGTGCATTTAGGCGCGTAGGAGCCGGATAGCTTTGCCAGTTTTCGCCGGTGTATATTTTTTTTTGTTCGTCTTTTAACCTCGAATTGAGCGCGCCAGTAAGCAGTGCATGACCGTTAAGTAGGCCCTGATGTTGCCGGTGTATGCGGATGCGGTCGTTCGACTCTTCGCTAAATTCGAATAAATCGGCATACTTGATAAACCAGGCCTCGGGCAAGAAAATGATTCTTCCGTCGGGCAATTTAAATCTCGGATCGCGGTGAAGAATGTTGCGTTTAAAACGTATAAACGGAATTTCGAGCGCATCAATCCGCACCACGGCGTGGAGGTCAAACCAGTCGGCATCCTTACGCATTTCTTTGGTTACGACTACCGGCACCGATACTGCAAATTGTTGATTTTGCCAGGTTGTGTCGAGTTCGAATCCGTTTTCGGCAAGTGCTTTTTTATTTTCTCCCAGCCAATTCATGATGGTTTCTAGCTGGGGTTCTCTATTTTTAGGTAAAAACCAGGATGGTTTAATTTGTGCAAGACCACGCTTATTAAGCAGTTTTACTTTATCTGATTCCCATTGAGCATCGCGCTGAAGACGGACAATTACTTGCGCATCGCCTACACGTTTAACTTGAGCAAGAATTTCCTGAGTATTGTTTTCATCAACAGCAAAGCTGTCGTATTGAAACATCAGATGCAGCACCGGTTTATGCTCCAAATCGGGGGAAATATGCAATAGTGCTTTTTTCTGTTTGGCTTCTTCCAGAAGGTCGAAGCCTTCAAATCGTACATCGGCCTTTCGTGTTGCCTTAATTAAAAATGCCGATATAAAGTTATCTGCAAGGCGGTCGGGAATATCAATTTGTTCTTTTTTAAGAAAAGGCATGAGCTTTTGCCCCTCGGTTTCATCACTCAGTCTGAAAATTCCTTTTTCGTGGGCAATCCAACCAGGTGCACTGCATAAAATGCGGGTATTGGTTTGAAATAAGGAGAGTACTTCGTCCTTATCTTTCAAAATAAGCTGATACTTTATGCCTTCTTTTACTTTTGTAAAATAATAGGTGCTTCTAAGAGGCTCGGCAAGCACATTATAAGAAATCAATGCGGGATGGTCGCTAGCTTTTTCGCGCCAATATACCTTACTGCCTTTCAGCAAATCGAGTGCTCCTGAAATTCTACGATCGCAATAGGCAATTACCGCTTTTTGTAAGTCTTCGTTTGCAGGTAACTTTTCAAAAAAAACTTCTCTTTTAAGTTTTTTACGGTTAAATACTTTTTCGATGTGATGAGGATGCAATTCAGAAATAAAGCGAACCACCTCCTGCTCCGTCTCCGAAAACGAATATTCATAATCGGCAATGCGTTCAGCCACAACACGCTGGTAATCGTATGAGAAACTCCCATCCTCTAAAACTTTAACCAGAAATGCTTCCAAAGTTATGCCTAGGGAGGCATTGGCTAAGAAACTAAAAACCAGTTTATTGTTTTGAATTGTACTCATAGGGTTACGGGAGCTCGTGTTATGAACGACACCGAACCACAAACCTACAATTCAAATCAGGTATGATTTGCTGTTTTTTATCAGTTTTTTCGACAGTTTATCCACAGGATAAATCTGAACCAATCCGGGCTTCTTTCCAGGTTCGATACTACCCAATTTGTTATCTAGCCCCATGAGTCGCGCTCCTTCTAAGGTGGCCCAACAAATTAATTCTGAGATTGTAATCTCAGGGAAAGCCTGCTGTATTTCAAACAATTCGGCCACCATGTCTAAGGCATCGTTGGAAGCCAGTGAATCGGTTCCAACAGCTATTTGATGGGTAAACGATCTTATTTTATCTACAGCTGAAAGTTTGTTTTCGATATATAAATTGGCCTTTGGGCACAATACAAACCAAACCGAATGTTTCTTATTTTGAAATACACGAAGGTCTTGCTCCTCAATGAAGGTGTTATGTACTAGTGCCACTTTTGCATTTTCAGGTAAACCTTGTAAAACATATTGTGCCGGGCGCTGACCCGAGTATGGAAACGTATCTTCAATAAGATTCCAGCTCCGAAGCCTTTCGGCCATATTACCCGTTCCAAATTCGAAAAGCTCTGTTTCAGAGGCCGTTTCCATAAAATGGATGCTGTATAAGGGGTGCTCCTCCTGTTCGAGTTGTTCTTTTATTGCTGTTTTCAGGGTATCCGAAAGCGAATAGGGCGCATGAGGGCTCAAATTTGCCCTGAGTCCATTTTGCCGTGCCGTTTCAACCAGCTTATGTCCGCTGTAAATGGCATCTGCTGCTTTATTATTGCTAATTCCATAGCGCTCAATAAGGGTAAAATAATTTAGAGACGATTCGGCCTTAAGGTTAAAGCAATTATCGGTATTGGCAATATCAATTATTCCAACCACACCGGCTTGTTTCATTTGTTTTTGTGCATCACTAGCAGCACGAACGCAATCAGAAAAGTCTGTATTTGTGGCCGCGAGTTCCGAAATAAATCCGTCAAGTCCGGTGTGCGGTTTTATCTTTTCCTTTAAATGCGAAAGTTCGAGGTGACAGTGCGCATTAATCATACCCGGGATAACCCATCCATGATAATATTCAGCACCTTCGGATGTATATTCGGAATCTATTGGACTTAATACCCGTAAAATCTTGCCTGAATCATCCAGCTCTACCAAACCATTTTCGATGGAATGGCCAGCATTGGTAAAAAGTTCTTCTGCTATTATTTTACGCACGGTTCAAAGGTGGTGAAATTATCAAACATTAGTATCAAGCCTGCATTAGGTTATCTTTGTATTTGAAAATGACACCGCAGGCCGACATACGAAAGCAAAGCGCCTCCCAGCTTGAGGAATGGTTTATTCAGCGAAACCACTCTAAATTCAGGGCAAAACAGGTGCTCGAGTGGTTATGGAAAAAATCGGTTGGCGATTTCGAACACATGACCAATTTAAGTCAGGCCCTACGTAGAGAGCTTGCTGAATCATTCGTAATTAGACCGGTTCAAGCCTGCGACGTTCAAAAAAGCTCTGACCGGACCATAAAAACTGCTTTTCGACTACACGACGGGCCGGTGGTAGAGGGCGTGCTTATTCCTACCACAAGTCGCATGACCGCGTGCATTTCTTCGCAGGCGGGTTGTTCCCTCACCTGTGCCTTTTGTGCCACCGGTAAGTTAAAATTGCTCCGCAATCTTGATGCTGCCGAAATCTATGATCAGGTAGCGTTTATACGTCGCCAAAGTGAGGAAAACTATGGGATTCCGCTTACCAATATTGTATACATGGGTATGGGTGAGCCCTTACTTAATTATAAAAATGTCCTCGAAAGCATTG
>JBILCR010000065.1:0-8245 GCA_044353055.1 Flavobacteriales bacterium | reverse complement strand
CACGTTGACCACGGTAAAACAACATTAGTCGACAAAATACTTCACCAAACAAAACTTTTCCGGGAGAATCAAAGCACGGGAGAACTCATTCTCGATAATAATGAATTGGAACGTGAACGGGGAATTACCATCCTTTCAAAAAACGTTTCGGTACGGTATAAAGATGTTAAAATCAATATTATTGATACTCCGGGCCACGCCGATTTTGGTGGCGAAGTAGAGCGCGTGCTAAATATGGCGGATGGGGTTATTTTACTTGTCGACGCTTTTGAAGGCCCCATGCCTCAAACACGATTTGTTCTTCAAAAAGCCTTGCAACTAGGGTTAAAGCCCGTTGTTGTAATAAATAAGGTAGACAAGCCCAACTGCAGGCCCGATGAGGTGCACGATGCGGTATTTGAACTTTTCTTTAATCTTGATGCCAGCGAGGATCAATTGGAGTTTAAAACCGTTTACGGCTCCTCTAAACAAGGATGGATGGGAGCCGATTATAAATCCCCCACTGAAGATTTCGAATTTTTACTCGATACCATTCTTTCAGAAATTCCAGCGCCGGCGCAACCATCGGGGACCCCACAGCTTATGATTACATCGCTGGATTTCTCCACATACATCGGACGTATCGCTATTGGTCGTTTAACACGCGGCGAATTACGCGAAAACATGCCCGTAACGCTCGTAAAGCGGGATGGGAAGCTGATTAAATCAAGAATTCGCGAGCTGTATACTTTTGAAGGATTGGGCAAGGCCAAAGTAGCTCAGGCTGTGGCCGGCGACATTATTGCCGTAACAGGAATTGAAGGCTTTGAAATTGGAGATACCATTGCCGACTTCGAAAATCCCGAAGGCCTCACCCCTATTGCCGTCGACGAACCTACAATGAGCATGTTGTTTACCATCAATAATTCACCATTTTATGGCAAGGACGGTAAATTTGTTACTTCAAGGCACCTGAAAGAGCGTTTGGAAAAGGAGCTTGAGAAAAACCTTGCCCTTCGAGTTGAGCCAACGAATTCGGCCGACTCTTTCCTGGTTTACGGTAGGGGTATCCTGCATCTTTCGATTTTAATCGAAACCATGCGACGCGAAGGGTACGAACTACAAGTAGGGCAACCGCAAGTAATTATTAAGGAAATTGATGGAATGAAACACGAGCCGGTTGAAGCACTCACCATTGATGTTCCCGAGGAGTTTTCGGGTAAAGTAATTGAGCTCGTAAGCCAGCGTAAAGGAGAACTGATGGTGATGGAACCCAAAGGCGATATGCAGCATCTGGAGTTCAATATTCCTGCTCGCGGTATTATTGGGCTCCGCAACCACCTGTTAACAGCATCGGCCGGAGAAGCCATTATTGCTCACCGTTTTAAAGCGTATGAGCCCTGGAAAGGTGAAATTCCATCGCGAATTAACGGTGTGATGATTTCAAAAGATAACGGAAAAGCTATTGCCTATTCCATTGATAAATTACAGGATCGCGGATTTTTCTTTGTAGATCCAGGTGAGGATGTTTACACCGGAATGGTAATTGGCGAACAGAATAAAGCGGGCGATTTGGTAGTGAATGTCTCTGTAGAGAAAAAACTTACCAATATGCGTGCTTCCGGTTCTGATGATAAAATGCGCATCGCGCCTGCCATTAAGTTCTCGCTCGAAGAGGCTATGGAATACATACAGAAAGATGAATATGTAGAGATAACTCCAAATGCGCTGCGCCTACGTAAAATTCACCTAGACGAAAACGAGCGCAAAAAAGCGGCTGCATCTATGGGACTGGCATAAAACTACGTTTTACTTAAACGCTATTTTTCTATTTTCGTAACTTACAAAATCGGGTTATGAAAAGTCTAGTACTGATTGCCAGCTTATTTTTTTCGTCTGTTGTCTTTGGCCAATTCTATCAATTAAATATTTCTAACGCACCATTTACTCCATTAACCGGTGCTACACCATTTGAGTGGCCCTTTGCATGGGACGATGAATACAGCATCGTTGCCCTTGGGTTTGGATTCCCTGTTGGGGAATCCGTTTACGACAGCTTGGCAATTTCGTCAAACGGCTGGGGCATTACCCCCGACGAAGTGCATGAGTTTAATGCCTACTACGTAGACCTTGTTGCTGCAGGCGATGAAACATCTGCAAGCTATAAAACAGAAGCAGTTGACGGAGTAAATGTGCTAAAGATAGAAATGCTCAATGCCGGATTTTTTGAAGATGCAACCGGAACAGCACGCACCAGTTTTCAATTGTGGTTTTATGAAAACGGTTGCTGGGAAAGTCGTATTGGCCCATCCACCATTGTGGATACAACAATAATTTTTGAAAATTATCCCGGTCCGTTTATTGGCTATGCCAATTACACTACAGAGCAGGTTCTCGCCTTGGTGGGACCGCATCAGAATCCTCAAATACTGGCACTCGACTCCATCGATTTCCCAAGTTTGGCCAATGTGCCTGCAGATGGCTTTGCGTATCGCTTTTGCCCTGAAGCCCTTTCAGCAGAACATAATGACATTCAAAATAATATTCAAGTATTTCCCAATCCGGCAAATGATTTTATCAGAATTTCGCTTTTAGATAAAAGTCCGGTTGCATATAACGAATGGAAACTCCTTGATTTAAACGGAAAAAATGTTTTGCAAGGCAAGACGGATGAAAACGTTTTTGATATTGATATGCGTTCGCTTCAGCCTGGAATTTACTTATTGCAATGTGGTGACGGCAAAAACCAGCGTGTTATTAAGCAATAAGCTTACCGCATGAGCAATAGGGTGCCTTTAATTTCTCCCTTGTTGTTATCAGACGAACCTTCGGGCTTATAAACATATAGATAACGATAATATCCTTCAGGAGCTTTGGAACCGTTGTAAGTCCCATCCCATCGTTCTTCAGGATCTCCGGAAATAAAAACCGGTAATCCGTTACGATTATAAATCACAAAATACGAATCTACCTTGTCGAGCTCGTCAGAAAAAGGACCAAAGGTTTCATTAATGCCATCACCATCGGGAGAAAAAGCATCCGGAAAGAACACCGTAAGTTGTGGAATAACATCTACCGATAATACTTGACGGATCTTGCACTCCAGTGCATTTACATACGAGAGTTCTATATCGAATTTACCGTAATCTTCATAATAGTGGCGTGCATCGGGAAGTCCGCATACATTAAACGTAGTATCACCGTCATCCCAATGAATTAAACAAGAATCGGATACATCCGGAAATAAAATGGAGATTTCTGTAAAGCGATCGTCCTGAAAAATAAGCTCTGATGTAATAGGCTCAAAAGGTAAAACAACCACTTCTTTTGAAACAGAATCTGTGCAAAATTGATCCCTTATGATTAGTTTTATTTGTGTGAATCCCAAAAAATCGGCACTAAACTCCGGAATAACGTAATTGCTTTTTTCGTAGCCGTTTAAATACCATTCATAGCCGATAAAACCCTCGGCATCGGTGGTATCGCTTTGATTAATAATTTGCAGTTGAGCGCCGGGACAAACGGTATCCTGAACCGAGAAGTTGGCTTCGGGCGCTCCAATGGACCAAATATTCTGCACCAGTGTGGTATCGCAGCCCGTAACATTATCATGAATATCAACCGTTACAAATTCAGGAAATGGAGGCTGAAGTATCACAGGATTTGTGGTGTCGTTCGTATTCCAGAAGAAGGTAAGATCGTTACTTCCGCCATTTACCAGAGCCTCAATGGTTCTATCGCGATTGGCGCAGTCGAGGGTATCGCCAATAATTATAACCTTGCCTCCAATATCAGTTGGAACCACAATATCCAGCACCAGCAGATCGGTGCAGTTTTCATCCACATCATACACCAAGCAAGAAACCACGCCACTTTGTGGATTAGGGATGCTTAAAGTTGGGAGATTGGTATTGTTGCTCCAGAGATACTGGAAATTGCCTGAACCGCCCGAAACTACTACTTCTGTATTAAGTTCAGCCAAACAATTGCTGTAAGAAATGGGGGCAGCTTCGAGCGTAAAATTACACGGCGATTGAGCTAAAGAAAGACCGACAAAAGAAAAAAAACAGAAAAGAGCCAACACGAAATGAAGAGGCTTAAACATTCTATGAATAGGGCTTTTCTTCTGCGGAAACATCGGCAGTTTTTAACAAAACGAAAACAAATCTAATAAAATAATTTTATTTTGCCTTTGTTAAGGTAAAACCAAACGTGGTTCCGATGCCAAGAGTGCTTCTCACATTAATAGTTTGGTTGTGGGCTTCTATAATATGTTTCACAATGGAGAGGCCCAATCCGGTACCACCTATTTCGCGCGACCGGCTTCGGTCGACTCGGTAAAATCGCTCAAACAAGCGAGGAATATGTTCCTGTGCTACACCTATACCGTTGTCTGAAATTTCGATTAATATATTTTCATCCATATCATAAAACGATATCTTGGTTTCGCCATGAGGTTTACTATATTTTATCGAGTTAATTATAAGGTTTGAAAGCACCTTTTGAATGGCCTCACGATCAGCCTTAACATATATGGGTTTATCATTACTATCTTTAAACAAAAGGCGAACATCATTTTTCTCGGCCGAATATTGCATCCCCGTCATGATATCGCGGGCCAGTTCAACAATATCAAATTTTTCTTTGTGTAGGATAAGTTGGCCGCTTTCGAACTGGGTTATAATTTCGAGGTCCTCCACAATATGAACCATGCGTTCTACACTTTTTTCAGCACGCTCCAGGTAAATGCGGTTTACCTTATCGTCTTCGAGCCCCCCTTCGAGCAAGGTCATAATATATCCCTGTATATTAAAAATGGGAGTTTTTAGTTCGTGACTTACATTGCCTAAAAATTCGCGCCTGTAATTTTCGAGATTTTTTAAATACTCTATTTCCTCTTTCTGATCCTTTGCCCACGCTTCAACATCCTTATTCACCTCCGAAATAATATCCGTGGTAATATCAACAGTAGTTGGCTTCTGGCCCTTTTTAAGCTTTAAATGATGGATGGTTTTATAGATAAGCTTAATTTTTCGGTAAATAAACCTTTCAACAGAATATTGAAATAGAAAAAAAGTGATGAAAAAAGTAAAAACCGTTATTAATGCCGGTACCCAGAGATTGTAAATTTTATGAAAAGAGTACTCCACCAACCCAACACAAACACCCACCATTACCGACAACCAAAGTGCCAGAAACAGCGCCATACTTCGTGGCGACGATGTACTTATAACCGGTATTTTCGGAACCTTAGAACTCAAATTTGTACCCTACACCTTTAATGGTGCGAATATAGTTATCTCCGAGCTTTTCTCTTAATTTTCGGATGTGAACATCAATCGTCCGATCGCCAACCACCACATCATCGCCCCACACACTTTTAAGAATATCTTCACGCGTAAAAACTTTGCCTGGTTTTGAGGCAAGTAGTGCAATTAACTCAAACTCTTTTTTGGGAAGGTTAATTTGCTGATCTTCTTTAACGATTAAATATTTTTCGCGGTCGATAGTAAAACCATTCACCTGCAGCACATCTTCGCTTAAACCCGATTTACCCGCACGCCTTAAAATAGCTTTTACCCTGCTTACCAAAACACGTGGCTTGATAGGTTTATTGATGTAATCATCAGCTCCGGCATCAAATCCTGCTATCTGACTGTAATCTTCATTTCTAGCCGTTAAAAACGCAATTAGCACGTTTTTCAACTCGCTGCTTTCTCTTATAATTCTGCAGGTTTCAATGCCATCCAAGTCGGGCATCATTACATCGAGTATAATCAAATCGGGCTTTTCCTTGGCCGCAATTTTAATGGCATCGCGGCCGTTGGTGGAGGTAAACACCTCAAATCCTTCTTTATTTAAATTGTAACTAATAAACTCGAGAATATCCGGTTCATCGTCAACGAGAAGAATTCTTGTTTTTTCTGAGCTCATAGGCTACAGTTTGTTTTGATGCAAAATTAGGCATTACGAATTTTTTAACGTTAAGCCCATGTTATGAATTTTCACGACCGTGTTAAATAGCCTTGCCTACCCACCGGCGGCTATACATATACACTAGGGAAGCAACCGTTAAGACTAAAAAATATAGCGGCTCGGTAAGCCAAATTATCGCTACATCGGCTCGTAAATAAATCCCTAAAAACCATGCAACTATACAATAAAATGCGATCGTTAAAACCTCTATTAAAAGCGTAACATGTGTATTGCCGCTGCCACTCACGCCACTAAACCACACCGAACCAACAGCAAAAAATATGAGTGCCGTTGAAACTACGTGCAATGTGGGTATACAATCCGAAATCAAATTTGTATCGTTGTTGTTCAATGCTAATCCTATGAGCTGTTGCGAAAACCCAATATTCATAACAATTATAAGCAATGCTGCAACTAGGGCAAACCATGAAATTCGCTTCAAAACCGGCAAAACCGAATCGCTGAGCCCCTCGCCAATTAACCGTGAAACCATCGTATTGGTGGCCGAACTAAAGCCCCAAAACGGCACCATCTGAAACATATACACCATACGAATTACTATTGAAATGGCTAAAGCGCGTGGCCCATTTTGCTCAATGATTATAAAGAATAAAAACCAACCTAAATGCGATACAAAATACTGCAGCATCACCGGAAGCGATGTAGAAAATATCGGTTTCAGCAGTTTTTGGGAAGGCAGCCATCTTTGGAACATTCCAAATTTCTTTGCAAAACCTTGGTAAAAAATGGAAAGCGTAAAAACCAGTGTACCGCCTAATTCGGCAAGCGACGATGCTATTGCGGCGCCTTTGATGCCTAAAGGTTCAAATCCGAATTTGCCAAATATGAGTATATCATTTAGAATAACATTAGCCCCTGCAGTTAAAAATAAAGCCAGAAGTGTAACATTAGGCTTGGATACGCCAATGTAAAAAGCACGGAATCCTAAATTAATAAAGGCAAACAAAATTCCCCAGGCTCGATGATCTAAATAATGCAATGCCTGCTGTTCAATAACCGGATTGTGAATCATGGAACCCAAAATAAATGGTCCGGTACCCACTATGAGGAACCATAAAAGGACCGAAAACCCAAATAGGAAAAAAAGGCTTTGGGTAAACGTTGTTCCGATAGCAGAAATACTGCCCTCGCCATGCCTTCGAGCGATTATTATTTGAACACCTACTGAAAAGCCAAGTCCTAAGGTGTAAAAAGTGGAGAAGTAAAGGCCAGCTAAACCCACTGCGTCAAGAGCCAACTCATTCACGCCCGACATAAAATACACATCGGTAGCTAAAATTACATTTTGTGCTAGGCCTCCAATTATAATAGGCAATGCCAACGTTAAAATCTCTCTATTACTAAAGCCCTTATTCGTATTCACCCTTAACACCGATTAGCGTATCATTAAAACAAAACCTTTTAAATATTCGCTTTCGGGGTGAAATGGATTTACCGGATGATCGGGAGGTTGGCTCAATTGATGAATAATGCTGCAATCTTTACCGGCCTCTATGGCCGCAGCAGAAATAGTATGTCTGAACAACTCGCGATCAACCACCTGGCTGCAGCTAAAGGTAAATAACAAACCGCCTGGCCTGAGCCTTTTTAATCCCTGAATATTTAAGCGCTTATATGCTTGAACCGCCCTGTGACGGGCATCCAGATGTTTGGCAAATGCCGGTGGATCGAGCACGATAACATCGTAAAGTTCGTTTTGCGTTTTTAACCATTCGGGAACATCGGCCTGCATGGATTGATGTCGGGTGCATCCAGGCTCATTCAATGCAACATTTTCGTCGGTTAGCGCTACAGCTCGTGACGAACTATCTACTGAAGTAACAGCACTGGCTCCTCCCGCTAAAGCGGCAACGCTAAATCCGCCGGTATAGCAAAATGTATTGAGCACCGTTTTGTCTTTTGAGTAGGAACCCAATAATTGGCGGTTATCGCGTTGGTCGATAAAAAAGCCGGTTTTTTGGCCGTTTACAAAATCGATCTTGAATTTAAGATGGTTTTCGAAACAGATTTCTTCTCCAATACCCGAGCCTGCAAGCCACGAGTTCCCCGCATTATTTCCGAGCGATTCGGCCGATTTATCATACACTGCCGTTATAAAATCGCTGGCGCTCCGCATCAACGCTTCGGCAATGGCATTACGTTCGGCAAACATTCCGGTTGAATGGCATTGTACCACAGCCGTTGTGCCGTAAACATCGATTATCAAACCCGGTAAACCGTCGCCTTCTCCATGCACCAACCTATAGGCATTGGTATGTTGAGAAGGAAA
>JBILCR010000064.1:0-8315 GCA_044353055.1 Flavobacteriales bacterium | reverse complement strand
CACTCAAGGCCTTATTTTCTGATGCCAACACCACACAGGTGTTTCCGCCTGCAATTACAGGGGCTATCACACTAATCAATCCCAGCAATCCCGATTCTTCGGGTGCAACAATCGTTACCACGCCCATAGCTTCGCAGGCCGAAAAGTTGAAATGCGAAGAGCCCACCGGATTTACGGTCCCGAATACCGCCTGGTACTTATCGCACCAGCCGGCATAGTACACGAGACGATCGATTGAGGCATCAACCTCGCTTACTGCTATTTCAGGCGTTTCACCACAGAGGCTTAATTCTTCTATAAATTGTTGTTTACGGGTTTCGAGCATCTCGGCCAGTCGGTATAAAATCTGACTGCGGTTGAGCCCACTTCGGCCGGCCCACTTTTCCTGTGCTTCGCGGGCTGCTACAACCGCATTACGAATATCCTTGCGCGACGAAAGGCACATGTTTACCGAGCTTCCATTGCTTAGTTTCAGCGGATAATAACGCCCCGATTCGGTACGCGGAAATTGTCCGTTGATGAATATTTTATAGGTTTTCAATACGTTGAGGCGAGGCGCTTGTGTTTCGCCTGATGCTGTTGCCGTATTGGTTTTACTTGTAGTTTTCTTGCTTACTGCAGCCATGATCAATTAACTGAGTTTAAGGTAAGGGAGTAATCCATGCAATCCGCCTTCGCGGCCAAATCCGCTTTCGCGGTAGCCTCCAAAGGGCGATGAAGGATCGAATTTGTTATACGTATTGGCCCAAACCACACCGGCTTTGAGCTTTGAGGTAAGCGTAAATACCTTTGAACCTTTATCGGTCCAAACCCCAGCACTGAGTCCGTATGGCGTGTTGTTGGCTTTTTCAATCACCTCTTCAACGGTGCGGAAGGTCTGAATGGCCAGTACAGGTCCAAAGATTTCTTCCTGCACAATGCGATGGCTTTGTGAGGCATGCAAAAACAGCGTGGGTTTACAGAAATTGCCTTTGGCCGGAATGCTGCAGGCAGGCTGATACATCTCGGCGCCTTCGGCCACACCAATTTTGAGGTATTCCTGTATCTTTTTCAACTGCTCGGCCGAGTTAATGGCGCCCACATCGGTGTTTTTATCGAGCGGGTCGCCCACCACGAGTGATGCCATACGGTCTTTTAACTTACGGATTACCTTATCGGCAACGCCTTCTTGAACAAATAAGCGCGAGCCGGCACAACACACATGCCCCTGATTGAAGAAAATTCCGTTCACTATGCCTTCAACAGCCTGGTCGAGTGCGGCATCTTCGAAAATAATGTTGGCTGCTTTTCCACCAAGCTCTAGGGTGAGTTTTTTGCCCGTTCCGGCAATGGTTTTCTGAATGATTTTGCCCACCTCCGTAGATCCGGTAAAGGCAACTTTATCGACCCCCGGATGGTTAACAAGGGCAGCACCTGTAGCTCCGGCGCCCGTTACAATATTCACCACTCCTTTTGGCAAGCCGGCTTCTTCGATGATTTCGGCCAATTTAAGCGCGGTTAGCGGTGTGGTTTCGGCCGGTTTTAGCACAACGGTATTGCCGCATGCCAAGGCAGGAGCAATTTTCCAGGCGGCCATCAGCAAGGGGAAATTCCAGGGAATAATTTGACCGGCCACGCCGATAGATTCAGGTTTTTTTCCGGGGAAGGCATAATCGAGTTTATCGGCCCAACCTGCGTAGTAAAAGAAGTGATTCGCTGCCAGCGGCACATCCACATCGCGGCTTTCACGTATGGGCTTGCCACCATCCATCGATTCGATTACCGCCAGTTCGCGTGCACGTTCTTGAATGATGCGGGCAATACGATAAATGTATTTCCCGCGCTCGCGTGCCGGCAATTTCGACCAAACGGTGTCGTATGCTTTTCGGGCCGCCTTAACGGCTTTGTCTACATCGCTTGCATCGGCCTCTGCCACGCGGGCCAGAACTTGTTCGTTCGATGGACTCACGCTTTCGAAATATACGCCCTTTGCAGGCTTTACCCATGCGCCGTCGATGAATAATTCGTATTGCTTTTTCAAGCGGATGTGGCCGGTTGATTCGGGGGCCGCAGTATAATTCAGCGCTTTGCTAAAATCGAGCTCATGAGCAGCATCCTGCGTATGTGCCTGTTTCTTTTCCTGTTTTTTCGCCATGGTGGTATAAGCTGAAATCAGTCGTTTGAGAAATAATTAATGCTTTGGTATACGCCCGTTTGTTCTTTGGCCATCTGCATTAGTATATCGTTGGCCAATTTGGAGGCGCCAAAGCGGAACCATGTGGGGTTCATCCATGCTTCGCCCAGTGTTTCGCGCAGCATAACCAGATAGTGCAATGCCAGTTTGGAAGTGGCAATTCCCCCGGCGGGTTTCATGCCCACCATGATTCCGGTTTCGTAGTAATAATCGCGGATGGCTTCGAGCATTACGAGCGTTACGGGCATGGTGGCAGCGGGCTGAACTTTACCCGTTGAGGTTTTAATGAAATCGGCCCCGGCACGGATGGCAAGGTCTGATGCACGACGAACATTGTCGAGCGTGCTGAGTTCGCCCGTTTCGAGAATTACTTTCAGGTGCGCCTTTCCGCAGGCCTCTTTCACAGCAGCGATTTCATCGAACACAAAATTATAATCGCCCTGTAGGAATTTACCGCGCGAGATGACCATATCAATTTCGTCGGCCCCTTCATTTACGGCGAAGCGCGTATCGTCGAGCTTTACTTTAAGCGGAGCCATTCCACTTGGAAACGCAGTAGCAACAGAGGCTACCTGTATATTGCTCCCTTTGAGCGCTTTTCGGGCTGTTTTAACCATGGTTGGATACACACAAACGGCAGCAACCTGCGGCACGCCGGGCAGTGCATCATGCGGATGCATAGCTTTGTAACAAAGCTGCTTCACCTTTCCTTCGGAGTCCTTACCTTCTAATGTGGTAAGGTCAATCATGCTCATTGCCAATTTCAGGCCAGTGACTTTAGTTTCGCCTTTAATACTGCGCGTCTGAAATCGGGCGCAACGTTCTTCAACTGCAATTTGGTCGACCGGCGGCGATTGTGCCGGGTGATAGGTAGATTGAATAGATCCCATGCAGGAATGAAATTTTTTCAAATGTACAAATTGTTGTTGTGTTTAGGGTGATGAGGCTTTTGGGCGTTTAATTCAGACCCAAAGCGTTTTAAACGTTTATAATCGTTTATTAACGGCTACATTCTTGCTTTTTGGTAGCTTCGCCTTTAGGGTAGGGGGGATAGGATTCCTACTGATTTTTTCCCTGCTATCAAAAATTGAATTTTAACATTTTTGTTAAAAAATAAAGTACAAGGCAAAGCAAAAACGAAGGCATTCGTGCAAATCGATCCATGGCTGGATTAATAGGTGCTTGAAATACCAGAATGAAAGACGAAAATGTGATACTCGTTATATCGTATCTGTTTTACCAATTATCACATTGGCAAACTCAATACCTTAACTTCCATTTTTTAAAGCTGTCCGATTTCATTTGCTGTAAGGCTTCTTTTACAATCGGATTGTATTCGTTAACGCATTGATAGTATTCGCTTATGCCCCAAATTTGGTTGGCAATAATTGCTTTTATTTGACGCTCAATAAAGGGCCCCGATGTTTTTAGGCCTTCTTCATCGCGTTTTACTTCGTCGGCCTCAGCCTGTGCTACAAACTCATCCAACAGGCTTGCGTTTACTTTGAAATTTGTTTTGAAACTTGCAAAATCAGGGTAGGCCTGCTTCAATTCGTTGCGATGCTGATCAACGTATTTTAGGCCAAACTTGTTAAAGATCCCCTTTCGGTAAATATCGGTAAGGTATTGCGAATTTTCGGTTGTGTCGAGCGGAATAAAAATATCGGGCATAATGCCCCCTCCGCCATATACCAAACGTTTGCCAATGGTATAGTATTTAAGTGAATCGGCAAACTGAATACTGTCTTTGTTGGTAAATTCTCCGTGCTTAAAGCGTTTATTGAGGTCGTCGTAATAATCTTCTACGCCGTTTTCATAAGGCTTTTGAATGCATCTGCCTGCTGGTGTGTAATATCGTGCTGTAGTAAGTCGCATGGCCGAACCATCGGGGAAAGGAAATGAATTTTGCACCAAGCCCTTACCAAATGAACGTCGCCCAATAACCATACCCCGATCCAAATCCTGCACCGCACCAGACACAATCTCAGAAGCCGATGCGGAACCTTCGTCAATCAAAACAATTAACTTACCTTTTTCAAATAACCCTTTTTCGGTCGAAAAATAGTCGGTGCGCGAACCCGCCGAGCGTCCTTTGGTGTAAACCAATAGTTTATTGTTCTCCAACATTTCGTCGAGCATATCGGTGGCTGTTTTCAAATACCCTCCACCGTTTCCGGTTAAGTCCAGTATGAGATTTTTCATGCCTTGCGCCTTCAGTTTGTTTAATCCTTCTTTAAACTCATCGTTCGATGTAGCACTAAAACGCGATAGTTTAATATACCCCGTTTCTTTATCGAGCATATACGTAGCGTCAATGGAGGTTAACGGAATTTTATCACGTGTTATCGAGTAATCCATTAAATCACGTTCGCCGCGACGGTAAATACTCACCTTAACTACCGTTCCTCTGGGCCCGCGAAGCTTACTTATTACATCTTTGTTTTTAAGTTTGATTCCGGCAACATTTTCGCCTTCAATGCGAATTATTTTATCGCCCGATAAAATGCCTAGTTTTTCTGATGGCCCGCCTACAATAGTGTTCACTACAACAATGGTGTCTTCTAAAATATTAAACTGAATGCCCACGCCATCAAAATTGCCCACCAAGGGTTCATCCATTTCTTTGAGTTCTTCGCGGGTCATGTACACCGAGTGGGGGTCGAGCTTTTTTAGCATGGCACGAATCCCTTCTTCTGCTATTTCTCCCGTTTTAAGGGTGTCCACATAATTATTATTCAGGTAGTACAGGAAATAATCCAGCTTTTCTGCCTCTCGGCTATTGTATCGCTGCGCCCATCCCAACTGTTGTAATCCTATTAAAATCAATGCGATAATTCCAATTTTCATAAGTAAGATGTGTTTAACTCGAACGGTTTGCAAAGTACTAAAATTGTGCAGGGCTGTCAAAATTCGGGGGCGACTAAATTTGTTGGTTAGATTTTCTGAATACCCCAAAAAAAAGATAGCCCCAAAAGAGGGGCTATCCGTGTTGATTACAATATTATCGGGATAAAATCAGATTTTTTTCACGTTTATTGCATTCAAACCTTTACGTCCTTCGATTACATCGAAAGAAACCCTGTCGGCTTCTTTAACCTGATCAATCAATCCTGTTACATGGACGAATACCTCCTGCTCGGAGTTGTCAACTTTAACGAATCCGAAACCTTTGGTTGCGTTAAAGAATTTAATGGTACCTGTTTTCATTCTGTTAAATTATCTCGCAAAGGTATTCATATCTTAAAGCTAAACATCAAATCGCAAAAAAAAATTAGTGCTTAGGTGCTTTTTTGCTTCCAACGTAGAGCACGTACTGCAATAGCAGGCATTCCAAAGGTCCGTTCATGAGTTTAATTTTTTTTCCTGGCTTTAATCCAATCAATTTCACAGCATCGGGATGGGCCGTGAATACCCAGGCCTCGCACCCTGCGTACTGATGTTTTAAGGTGCTTCCTATTTCTGAGTAAAGCGCTTCGAGATGTTCAGGATTAAGTCGTTCGCCATAGGGCGGATTAATAAAAACAAATGCTTTCCGTTCAGGACCCTTGCTTTTGGTAAAGTCGGCCGTACTAAATTCAATTTCGGAGGCCACATTGGCTCGTTCGGCATTTTCACGGGCTATGCTCACCGAAGCCCGGCGTATGTCTGACGCAGATATTTCTATGGGTTGCTCGGTTATTTTGCCACAAAGAGCATCAAATATTTTAGTGTATAGCTCTTTATCATAATTTTTCCAGTGTTCGAATCCGAACTGCTGTCTAAAAATTCCGGGCGGAACGTTTGCCGCGCAAAGGGCTGCTTCTATGGCAAAGGTTCCCGATCCACACATGGGGTCTATAAAGGGGAAATGGCTGGTCCAGCCGCTCATTTGTATTATACCAGCCGCCATCACCTCGCTCAGTGGGGCTTTTACTTGTTCTGTTTTATACCCCCTTTGATGCAGGGAGATCCCACTTGAATCGAGATATACCGTAGCTTCATTTTCGCGAACATACACCGATAGTGGAACCTGCGGATTTCGGTTGTCGATGAACGGTCTATTCTGGGTAAGCATCCGAAATTTGTCAACCACCGCGTCTTTGGCCAACTGCGATACAAACATGCTATTGCTAAAATAACGACTAAAAACAATGCTGTCGAATGCAAAGGTTTTGTCGGTATCAAAAAGTTCGGGCCAGGGAACTTCAAATATGCCCCGGTAAAACTCTTCATTGCTTTCGAACTTGAAGCGATTTAACGGCACCAATATTTTGACAGCGCTACGAAGAGCCAAATTAAGCTTGTAAACAAAGCCTAAATCGCCTGTGCATTCTACGGCCCGAGTAAGTTTAAGTGGCTCTGCCGCCCCTAGTTTCTTAAGCTCATCAAGTAAAACGTCTTCCAGGCCGCTGTAGGTTCGTACCAAAATCCGAAACTGCCCGCCTGTAATGAAACTTCTATGCATTATATGGTTCTAAAAATGAGTTAAATACGTTTTATTGTTTAACAAAAATGTTAATTCGATAAACACTTTTGTGTAAATACTGTTTCAATTGCCAATGTTAATCTTTTAAACCCTTCAATTTAAATTTCATTATGAAGAAAATTTTATTCTCTTTGGGTATGTTGTTTTCCGCTTTTGCGGTTAATGCCCAAACAGTTGTTGACGTAGTTGTCAATAGCCCCAATCACACTTATTTAGAAGCTGCGGTTATTCAGGCTGGCTTAGCCGATGATTTGACTAATGCGTCTAACATTACATTATTTGCTCCCGATGATCAGGCTTTTGAAGCTCTTGCAGCCGCTTTAGGTACTGATGTTACCGGTTTGTTGGCTTTGCCAAACCTTGCAGATGTGCTTTTATATCACGTACTCGGAACTGAAGTTTTATCTACCGATATCGTTAATGGTGCTATCGTTAATCCACTTAGTCCTACCAATACGCTTAAGTTAACAGCAGGTGCTAGTGGTGTGTTTGTAAATCAAGCGGCTGTTACCGCTGCCGACATTGATGGTGGTAACGGTACAGTGCATGTTATTGATGCTGTAGTATTGCCTTTTGAGACGGTTGCAGATGTGGCTATCGACAATGGTTTTACCAGCCTTTATGCTGCCATTTCAACTGCTGAATTATTGCCAGCAGTTACCAATCCATTTGCTACGCTAACGGTATTTGCACCTACAAATGAAGCGTTCGCCAATCTTGCTGCATCATTAGGTGTAGACATTCCTGGTTTGTTAGATCTTTCTAATCTTCAGGACGTTTTATTGTATCACGTTCTTGATTTTACCGCTTTTGCAGATGATGTAAATAATGGCGCTATTCTACAGCCTATCAGTGCTTCGAATTCGCTTAAGTTTACTGTAACTACCAACAATACGGCTTATGTAAATCAAGCAACCATCACTGCTTTCGATATCGAAGCCTTTAATGGTGTTGTGCATGTAATCGATGCGGTTGTACTTCCACTTGAAACGGTTGCTGATGTGGCCATCGATAATGGTTTTACTACTCTTACAGCGGCTGTTGTTGAAGCGCGTTTGCTTCCAGCGCTTACAGATCCATTTGGAACATATACCGTTTTTGCTCCAACAAATGCGGCTTTTGACAATTTAGCTGCTGCTTTGGGCACCGACTTAAATGGATTACTTGCATTGCCCAATCTTTCTGATGTTCTATTGTATCATGTTGTAGGTGCAGTGGCCACTTCAGGTTCTTTAAGTGATGGTCAATCGATTCCTACGCTACAGGGTCAATCGGTAGATGTAACCATAAATGGTGCTGATATTTTAATCAATGATGCTACAGTATCGATAGCCGACTTGAATGTGGATAACGGAATTGTTCATGTTATTGATGGAGTTCTTCTTCCTGCTGATTTGCCTGCTACAGTTGTTGACATTATCGTAAACAGCCCCGATCATACCACACTAGAGGCTGCTGTAATCGCTGCTGGTTTGGCTGACGATCTTTCAACTGCTGGTCCGTTTACCGTATTTGCTCCAACCGATGCTGCTTTTGCAGCACTTCCTGCCGGAACAGTGGATGCACTTTTAGCTGACATTCCTGCATTAACGAATATTCTTACGTATCACGTTGTGGGTGCCGAAGCTTTTTCGTCTGACTTAACCGATGGTCAAATGGTTATGACGCTTCAAGGTT
>JBILCR010000063.1:0-8356 GCA_044353055.1 Flavobacteriales bacterium | reverse complement strand
GTTAGGCCTTCTTTAGAGGGCAAACCTGTAGAAATTTCGAGGTTAACTGTTCGCACCGGAATTTTAATCACGCGTGTAGTAATTGGATTAAATACAACAAGGCCTGGAGAAATAGCTCGCTTGCCAACTTTTCCCAACCGTCTTTTCACTCCAACTTCTCCCTGAATAATTCGTGTGCACGAAGTTAAAGAGGCAGCTACTAATAGCATCGAAATAATGGCACGTAGTTTCATGTGGCTTTTTAGATAGACAACAAAAAACTACATCCTCGGTTCTTAAAAACCATGCGTTATGGACAGAACCCCAAAACTCATACCCCTTAAGTTCCTGGGATTGTATCTCCTTAGGATCTAGCCTTGTTTCTGCCAAGTCCTTTACTTCTTGGTTTGTCTAACCAAAGGACCTCAATTTGTTTTATCTTAAGAAAACTAGCCTTTCAACGCTTCTGCACCACCAACGATCTCTAAAATTTCATTGGTAATGGCTGCCTGTCGAGCCTTATTGTAACTCAAGCGAAGCTCCTTCAGCATTTCCTTCGCATTGTCGGTTGCTTTGTTCATCGCCGTCATACGTGCACCATGCTCAGCGGCATGCGAATCGAGAACGGCTTTGTACAACTGGATTTTTAGCGATTTCGGGATGAGCTCGCGCACAATTTCTTCTTTATTCGGCTCGAAGATATAGTCGATGGATGATGTTTGTTGTTCCGATTTTTCGGGCGGAAGAACCGGTAAAAACTGTTCTTCTGTAGTAATCTGAACCGCTGCGTTTTTAAATCGATTGTAAAGCAAAACAACGCGGTCGAATTCTCCAGAAGCAAAGCCTTGCATGATGCGCTCAGCAACAGGGGCAACCTTCTCAAAACTAAGTCCATCGAACACCTGATTGTGGCTGCTCAAAACGTTCATCTTTGCACGCGTCAAAGCATCTGTAGCTTTTTTACCAATAGTTATATACGATACGTTGCCGGCATCGTCCTGCGCTTTGTATTGTGTCGACACGAGGTTACGGGCAGCCTTTAACACATTGCTGTTGAACGCGCCAGCCAGACCACGGTTTGAGGTTACTGCAACAATTAGAATTTTCTTCGGCTCACGTTGAACCGAAAATGCTCCGCCTTCTGAATCATCAATAGTGCTGCTCAAATTGCCCAAAATTTCCTTCAATTTTTCGGCATAAGGACGCATTTGTGTAATAGCATCCTGGGCTCTGCGCAATTTAGCCGCCGATACCATTTTCATGGCGCTGGTTATTTGTTGCGTAGAGTTTACCGAAACAATTCTATTGCGAACTTCCTTTAAATTGGGCATTGGGCTTCGATTGATTCAATTATTTCACAAGAGAAGAAGCCGCATCGGCAGCAACTTTATCGAGTACAGCAGTAATTTCGTCGGTGTATTTTCCGGCTTTCAATTCGGCGAGTGTAGCAGGATGCTGTGTGCGCAACATGCTCAAATAATTGGCTTCAAAAGCCTTTACCTGATTCACGGGCACATTACGCATCAAACCTTTGGTACCGGCATAAATAATAGCAATTTGATCTTCAACCTTAAAAGGAGTGTATTGAGGTTGTTTCAAAATCTCTACGTTGCGCGCCCCTTTGTCGAGTACAAATTTGGTTGCCGCATCGAGGTCGGAACCAAATTTTGCAAACGCTTCAAGCTCGCGGTATTGCGCCTGATCGCCTTTAAGAGTTCCGGCAACTTTCTTCATCGACTTAATTTGTGCATTACCTCCAACGCGCGACACCGAAATACCTACGTTAATGGCAGGACGCACACCCGAGTTAAACAGGTTTGATTCCAAGAAAATCTGTCCGTCGGTGATGGAAATTACATTGGTGGGGATGTAAGCCGAAACGTCGCCCGCTTGGGTTTCGATAATCGGAAGTGCCGTTAAGGATCCGCCTCCTTTTACCAAGTGGCGAATAGATTCCGGCAAATCGTTCATCGCCTGTGCAATGCTATCGGTGGCGTTGATTTTGGCGGCACGCTCAAGCAAGCGGCTATGTAAGTAGAATACGTCGCCCGGATAAGCCTCGCGCCCCGGAGGACGACGAAGTAGCAACGACACCTCACGGTAGGCCACGGCCTGTTTTGAAAGGTCATCGTATACAATCAAAGCCGGACGACCGGTATCGCGGAAATACTCACCGATAGCAACACCTGCAAACGGAGCGTAAAATTGCATTGGTGCCGGATCAGAAGCTGTAGCGGCTACTACGATAGTGTAGGCCATGGCTCCGTTTTCTTCCAATGTTTTAACTATGTTGGCAACTGTTGAACCTTTTTGACCGATGGCTACATAAATGCAATATACAGGTTGCCCTGCATCATAGAATTCTTTTTGATTAAGGATGGTATCGATACACACCGCGGTTTTACCCGTCTGACGGTCGCCAATAACCAACTCGCGCTGACCACGACCAATCGGAATCATCGCGTCAATCGCCTTGATACCGGTTTGAAGCGGCTCATTCACCGGTTGACGATATATTACACCGGGTGCTTTGCGCTCGAGCGGCATTTCGTATACCTCGCCTTGAATGGGACCTTTACCATCGATGGGCTCGCCGATGGTGTTTACCACGCGGCCCACCATGCCTTCGCCTACTTTGATAGAGGCAATACGACTGGTTCTGCGCACTATGTCGCCTTCTTTAATGTCGTTCGAAGAACCAAGCAATACGGCACCTACATTGTCCTCCTCAAGATTCAATACAATACCTTGCAGCCCGTTTGAGAACTCAACAAGTTCACCTGACTGCACATTATTGAGTCCGTAAATACGAGCAATACCATCTCCCACCTGGAGAACGGTGCCCACTTCTTCGAGTTGAACATCGGTATTAAAACCTGTTAACTGTTGTTTCAGAATTGCAGATACTTCTGCAGGTTTGATTTCAGCCATTGTCTATTTTATGTGATGCAACCTGGGTTACAAAGATTTTACAAAGTAATTTTTTTCAAATTCGCGTCTTAGCCTATCTAGTTCGCCCGATACACTGGCATCGAACTGTTTATCGCCAAAACGCAATACAAATCCACCAATAATGGAAGGATCAATTCGCTCCTCTAATTCTACCGATTGATTGGTACTGTGTTTAAGAATGAGCTCTTTTATTTTATTTCGGAATGAATCGTCCACCGGAACAGCAGTAACCAACAACGCCTCCTCAATATTATTATTTTCGAGATAAAGCAGCACAAACTGACGTGCAATTTGCGGGATTACCATTTCGCGTCTTTTCTTAACCAGCAAATCGAGAAAAGCACGAACGGTTGTTCCCAGATGTCCGTCAAAAATCTGATGCAAAATAGACGCCTTCTTATCTGCTTTGATAATGGGGCTATGCAAAAGATTTTCGAGATCGCGATTCTCGGCTATAGTGCGATTTAGCAAATGCATATCGGCACTTACCTTTTCGAGTTCGTTGCGTTCGATGGCAAGTTTGAAGATGGATGTTGCGTAACGAAGACCGGCTTTTGATTGCTGCATTTTCTACGTTGGATTAATTCAATTTGGCATCAGCAACCAGTTTATCAGCTAATTCTTTCTGACGAGCATCGTTCGAAAGATCCTGACGCACCAATTTTTCGGCAACATCTAATGAAAGGGATGCCACCTGATTTTTAATTTCTGTAATGGCTTTTTGACGCTCGATAGCAATAAACGCCATGGCATCTGACTTCATTTTTTCGACGTCGGCTGCAGATTTACTGCGGGCATCGTTAATGATTTGGTCGCCCGTTTCGCGCGCAGCCTTTAAGATTTCATCACGCTCTTGGCGAGCCTGCTTGATGAGCTCTTCATTTTGCGCTTTTAACTGCGTCATTTCCTGCTTCGTTTTTTCGGCTAAGTCAAGCGCATCAGTAATTTTTGTTTCGCGTTCTTCAACAGCGTTGAGAATCGGCTTCCATGCGAACTTACGCAACAAAAACAGTAGTGATACAAAAATAACCAGTTGCCAAAAAAACAGGCCAACCGAAAATTCGCTAATTAATTTTTCCATGTATCGTTAAAACTCAAGTTTCTGAATTAAATAAAACAGCGGCACACAGCCAACCGCTGCATGCTGCTGTTTGTGTTTTTGAATTAATCGCCTACTGCAAAAAGTGCAGCAAATCCGATACCTTCAATTAGTGCGGCTGCAATAAGCATTGCAGTTTGAATCTTACCGGTTGCATCAGGCTGGCGGGCAATTGCCTCCATAGCTGAACCTCCGATACGGCCGATACCAACACCGGCACCGATTACGATTAATCCTGCGCCTACGATTTTTGGAATTTCCATGATTGTTTGTATTTATTTGTGATTAAACTCTAATTAGTGATGTGCCTCATCGTGATGATGTTCTTCGGATGCCGAGCCAAAATACAGTGCAGATAACATAGTGAATATGTATGCCTGCAATGCTGCTACGAGCAACTCAAGAATAGACAAAACAAAGGCAAGGAAAAACGAAAGTGAACTGCCCACCCAATTTTTGAAAATGAACATCAGTCCTATGATACTCATCATTACAATGTGGCCCGCTGTAATGTTGGCATAGAGACGAATCATCAACGAAAACGGCTTGATAATGGTCCCAAGCAATTCAATTGGAGCAAGTACAAGCTTCATGGGCGCAGGAACACCCGGCATCCAGAAGATGTGCATCCAGTAATCTTTCTTTGCAGTAAAGGTGGTAATGAGGTACGTTAAAATGGCAAGACAAAACGTAACCGCAATATTATTGGTAACATTCACCCCGAGTGGAGTGAGACCAAAAAGGTTGACAATCCAAACAAAGAAAAAAACGGTGAGCAAATAGCTCATGTATTTGCGGTAATGCTTTTCGCCGATGTTTGGAATGGCAATATCGTTTTTAATGTACATTACAATAGGCTCCAAAAAGCGACCAACTCCCGAACCCAAACCTTTGCCCGAGCGGTAAGACCGCGCCATACTGCTGAACATCCAGAACATCAGCAATGCCACTACCATAATCATGAACACATTTTTGGTAATGGAGAAATCCATCGGCTTGGCATTCAGTGCATGATGGTGTTCATCAAGCTGAATGGAGCCACTTGCATCAGTCTTATAAATATGGTTGTGATGCAGCGCATAGTAATTGCCGCTCGACTCAGCAACGCTTGTTCCGTGGTGAAACGCTGAAGAAAGAAATACCTGCAGGCCATTGTCCCACAAAATTACCGGTAACGGAAATCCCACATGGCCACCATTGAGTTCAAATAAATTGAAGTCGTATGAATCCTGAATGTGATGGTTAATATAGGCCTTAATCTCCGATTTAATATCGGTAGACTCTTCTCCATGCGCTGCTGCACTGGCTTGAACAGTATTTCCGGTAGAAATCAGAAAAAAGGTGAAGAGCGCAAATAATAAAGGTTTTAGCATATTACCTAAGAAGCAGAATCAGGCTTGTGAAATTCGCGGCAAAGGTAGGGTTTTATTTTATTCACCAAAACAAATTGGCGGATTTTGATCAATTTGATTGTAACGCTTAGCAAACCCTCTATATATCAAATTATCATGATTTTATAAAAACAAAGGTTTCGAGAATCAGGCAAATGGCGTATGGAACAAAAAATGAGAAAAACTCAGTTCGACTAACCGTCCCATCGGCATAATAGACCGGGTAAAAAAGTAAGAAGAACATTAAAAACTTTAGTGCACTGGCGGCCATAAATGCAAATCCTGTTAACCCCGGATTTCTATGGTTCATTATTTTTAAGATCGTAAATGACGCCAATGCAAATATGAAATTAAACAGATACGATTCATTCAACAGGTTTTGGCTGGGCGAAAATGAGCAACCAAATACATGAACAAAATATACAATGATTAAAGTAACTGAAAGTGTAAATGAAAACCGTAATATAGGCGCTAATTCTCTACTGCTTTTCGTCATCATTAAGTTTATTTACCTGCTTCAAAACCATGTATAAAGCAACCGCTACTGCCGCTAACGTGCATACGATCGTAAACCATCTTTTTTCGGAAGGGTATTTTTGATCAAGCCACTTGCCCGCGTATGCACCCAAAAAAATAGTAAGGCCCATCTGCGCTGCTATGCCCATGAGCTCGAGATAGCGGTTTGGCTTACCTGACATACTGCAATATTACAAATTACACTCAGTATTAGCCAGCGATAAAAAGCCATAAATTAGCATAAAGCGGTTCGATTAGCAATGTTAAAAAGTCATTATTGAAGCGCAACAATTAATCTTTGAAGCACGTATTTTTGCCCGATAGTTATAGAAAATCTCAGGACATGCAAATGCTTTCACTCATCGAAGCCTTCCCCAAGCAACTTTCCGAAGCCATTGAAATTGCGCGTAGCAGTGGGTTGCGTGATCTTAAATCCAGTCCTCAGCATGTGGTTATTTCGGGCTTGGGGGGATCGGGAATCGGAGGAAGCATTGTGGCCGAATTGGTGGCACACGAAGGAAAAATCCCGGTGCATGTTTGCAAGGAATATCATTTGCCGGCATGGGTGAATGAACAGTCATTGGTCATCTTATCGTCCTATTCGGGCGATACAGAAGAAACTTTATCAACCTTTAACCAAGCGATTGAGCGAAACGCACAAATTATTTGCATCAGTTCGGGCGGAACCATTTCAAAATTAGCCCAAGAACATGGTTTTGACCTCATTCAAATTCCCGGCGGCAATCCGCCACGTGCCTGTTTGGGATATTCGCTGGTGCAGTTGCTCGGAATTTTTGAACGGTATGGTTGGTTAGACAATGCCTTGCAGTCGGTAGAAAATGCCCGAAAATTGATGGTTGAAAAAACCGAATCCTACCAGCGCGAAGCCGAATCCATCGCTAAAGCCATTGCATTTTCAACTCCCGTAATATACACCTGCGCCGGTTACGAAGGTATCGCTATTCGATTCCGACAGCAATTGAACGAGAACTCAAAATTGCTTTGCTGGCATCACGTTATTCCAGAAATGAACCACAACGAGTTGGTAGGCTGGGCCGATAAAAATCCAAAAATTGCAGCGCTGTTTTTCCGCAATGATGACGATTTTTATCGCAGCGCCAAACGCATGGATATTTGTCTAACCATTATTTCTTCTAAAGCGGGGAAATACCTCGAGATTAATTCTCTTGGGAATAACCGATTGGAGCGTATGCTCTATTGGATTCATCTGGGCGATTGGATTTCGTGGTTCGCATCGGTTGAACGAAGCGTTGATGCTATGGAAATCAACGTTATTAATCGCCTTAAGGCCGAACTTGCCAACTTACAATGACCTACGCCAATCCCAACCGAAACGTAAAAATCATCCGTTTAGGACTGGCCGATTATCAAAAAACTTGGGACTATCAGCAACAGCTGTTCGATGAAATTGTAGCGCTGAAGGTCCAAAACCGCAATAGTAACCTACAAAAACCTACGCCCAATTACCTTATAACCTGCGAACATCCCTTGGTTTATACCCTAGGAAAAAGCGGTTCTGAAGATCATCTGTTGTTGGACGAACAGGCGCTAGAATCGATAAATGCTGCGTTTTACAAAATCAATCGCGGTGGCGATATCACGCATCATGGTCCCGGACAATTGGTAGTGTATCCTGTACTCGATCTTGAAAATTTTTATACCGACATCCATAAATACTTGCGCCAACTCGAAGAAGCTGTAATTCTTACTCTTGCCGAGTTTGGAATTCGGGCCGGACGATACGAAGGCTACACCGGTGTATGGATTGACAGTGATAAGCCTACGGCCCGAAAAATTTGCGCAATGGGTGTAAAATGCGGTCGATGGGTAACTATGCATGGATTGGCACTGAATGTTTCTAACGACCTGTCGTTTTTCAATCACATTATTCCATGCGGTATTAATGATAAAGCCGTTACAAGTATCGAAAAGGAAAGCCCAGAAAAAACACCCAATATGCTTGAAGTAGAGCAGGCTTTGACAAGGAACATAGCTCAATTATTTGATATGAATTATTGATTGCGATTTTTAGTGGCATAGGGTTTGTTTTTCGGCTTCGAAATTCAACACTATGAAACAGCGCATTATTCAATTGCTGATGGCGCTTGTATTAAGCACATCGGTAGGTTCGCAGAGTTTGATGCCTTACAAGGCTTTTAAAAGAGGCGAATATTTAAACTACAGTGTTCGATACGGTTTTGTTGAGGCCGGTGAGGCTTCGATTCGTGTTACCGAAGATAATTTAAAGTTTGCCGACCGATCTACCTTCCATGTAGTTGGAACCGGGAAAACAGCCGGCACCTTCGATTGGTTCTTTAAGGTACGCGATCGCTATGAATCGTACGTGGACGAAAACACCCTCCTACCCGAATTTTTTGTTCGTAAAGTGGACGAAGGC
>JBILCR010000062.1:0-8535 GCA_044353055.1 Flavobacteriales bacterium | reverse complement strand
TATCAATGTTGCCGATACAGGGCGGTTTTGCCAGAGGGTGTAATATCCATTAATATTCGTGCTAAAGGATTTTGAACGATACGAATACCCCAATTCCACTGATTTAATCAATTCATTTTTAATGTTTGTACGAAGGATGTTTCCTGTGGTAAAAACATTCGAAACCAACGGAACTCTTTCCAAATAACCGAGGTTAAAAAACACATTCATTTTTTCGGTTAAATTATAATTCATTCCGCCTTTTGCGGTAAAGCCGGTGAAGCGCACCCAATCGGTTTGGTTGGTTCTTAATCCGGGCGAGCCTAAGTGATAGACATCGCCTTCAGCCGTCGTTACGGTATCGCCAAAACCAATTTCGTAGGTCGTGTCCTCTAAAACCAATTGTCTCCTGAAAAAGTAATTGTACTGTTTGTAAAATGATGTAGCACTTGATACATTCACAAATGCGCTCCAGTTAGGCCCTCTATATTCAGCCATAGCAAATGCTCCTGCCCAGCGTACCTTACGTGCATTGTTTTGCCTTACGGTATCGCCTTCGAAGAGTGGATATTTATTGTTTACATTATTGCTAAAGGCCACATTGCTGGTGGGCGTTACCAAATCGCCACCCATTAAATCCGTAATAAGCGAATAGGTTTGGCCCGAATACGTGCGCCCGTCAATCCCTCCTGATAGCTCAAGGCTAGGCATAGGTTTATAGGTAAATGTTACTAAGCTTCCGTACCATTGATGCGAATTGTAGGCTTTTTCGAGGAAGTTTGTTGATTTACGGCTGTTTTTAAACAAGGTGTCGCCGTTGGAGATGTAACCGATGTAATTATTAAATGCCCCAAAAGCGTTGGTATTGTAAATGCCCTGAATGTTTTGCCTTCCGGTTGAGTCAAGATTGGGTGCATCGTACATGCGCGTTCCACCGCCCATCCCGTATGAGGCATATGCGATAGCTGATATGTAAAACTTCTCATTAACCTGAATCAAATCTTTAACCGATACTACCGGCTTGTGATATTGGTTGAGGCTGGTATTAAAAATTTCTTCGCCTGCAGCAGTATCATTTCGGGTGCGGCGTAGATAATTCCAGCTGGGATTGTATCTGCGGCCATAATTGTTTGTAAGTGAGGTGTCGATTCCCAGGGCATAGGCTTGTTCATTGCTATAATTCCCTAAAGGAATAGCAACTCTAAAATCGCGCTGTGCAGAGGTTTGCGGTGCTCCAAAACCCGAAATCGAAAGCAAGTGTTTGCCCAGCTTTTTTTCGGCTTTGAAATAATAGAAGAACATGCGCGAATACAACTGATCTACCCAGCCGTCGTTTCTTCGGTACGAGAATGCGCCACTCACCGCCCAGCCGTTGTTTAGTTTTCCTGTAGAAAATGTAAGGCCCGTGCGGAGGTTTAAGTTGTTTCCAACTTCTTGCTTAAGGGTAATAAATTTTTTTGTGTCTATGCCGGAGGTCAAAATATTCATGGAGCCTCCAATAGAAGGTATGGCCAGTTTTGATGCCCCCAAACCGCGCTGCACCTGCACGCCTGTGGTCAAATTGTCTAAACCAAACCAGTTCGACCAAAATACACGCCCGTTGGCCATATCGTTCATTGGGATACCGTCAATCATAACCAACACATTTTGCTGATTAAATCCACGGATTGATACCCGGGCATCGCCGTCGCCACCGCCTTGCTGTGTGGCATAAACACCGGGTGTGCTATTGAGGATCATCGGTAAATCCTGCGATCCCAACTGCTCTTGAATTTTAATGGGATTAATATTGCTGAACGCCACGGGTGTTTCGCGCGCAATTGCAATATCCGAAACGATTTCTACCTCTCGCATTTCCTTGATCTTGAGAGTGAAATTGAGTTCGAGGTTGCGCCCGTTTACCGTAATTTTTTTCTCCTCGGGTAAATACCCAACAAAAGAACACGTAATCGTGTACGCCCCATTTTGGTCAATTTTAATGGAATAATTACCGTCTAAATCAGCGGTAGTTCCTTTGCCCGTTGCATAAACTACATTGGCCCCAATCAGAGGCTCACCCGTGGTGGCATCGATAACTTTTCCTTTGATGAAAAAAGGCTGCGCATTAACGGCAGAAAAAATGAGGCAGCAAAATACAAACGCTACACAGGCGTTAAAACGAATGCTCATGGCATTACGAATTAGTGAACAACAGATAATTTTCGGGTAGAGGCTACGGCATTTCTAAATCGCAGCTGAATGAGGTACGATCCAGGAATAAATTCGGATGTATTGAGGTCAAAATTTATATTGGGCGTAGAAAAATTTATACTCTGAATGGTTCGTCCATCTGCACTCAACACCGTGTAACCGTAAATGGGCTCCTCGGCAGAAATAAGGGTTACTTCATTAGCCGGGTTGGGAAGCATTTTGATCATACGTCCGTCTTTTAAAGTCTGAACTCCCAATAATTGGCAATTGCAATTATGGAATCCTAGCGAATCAAAAGTATTAAGGGGTAAAGAATCCCATTCAGTTGCCGGATTAAATGTTTCGGGATTGGGATTGATTTTAACGCCGGTTTCAACCGAGGGTTTACGCTTAAGAGTTTGGTCGAGAGTCCAGTAGCGGAAAAAGTAGGGTACTGAGCCGTCGTAGCCTGCTGGCATTGAAGAATAAGGTGCAATATCAGTCCATCCGGCTGTGGGACTAAACGTACCTTGCGAATTGCTAGGACGCTCCCCGATAGATCCAAAAATATCTACGTTAAAATAGGTATTGCCTGTGGCTTTTTGCAGACTTATAGCGTCATCGCCGTTGAAACATAATGTGCGAATAATTCCAGTGCCTGGAACACATGAAGTGCCATACATAGCATCTGCTTTTGCTGCCAATTCCGGATCGGGTGGAGTTTCTTGCCCTTGAAGTGTGGTATTAACAACCACTACAAAAGTTGAATACGGGTTGATGGTGCCGCTTAAGTTAAGGATACCATCCCCACCGGCCTGATCGGCATCGGTTGAGCCGTTATCCCAACGAATTAAACGATATTGCGCTAAATCGATAGGATTGGATGTTGGGTTATATAATTCGAGAGCTTTGTTAAAGAAATCGCCCTCAACGTATTCTGAAATAAATAATTCGTTGCACTGTGAGAAGATTGGCTGAATCATTAAAAACAACGCTGCCGAAAAAAGTAATTGTTTCATCATCTTAAGAATGGTTTGAATGGCAAAAGTATATAATTTACTTGATTTGCTTGTATATCCGTCACGAATTAAGAATTTATTAACGGCTACTCATGATGGCCTGTTAACTAAAGGTAAGCGGTTAGATATTCCTTTATATCTTTGCAATCCGTTTAGCACATACATCATGAAAGGACCCATTTCTCAATTCATCGAAAAACATTATCTACATTTTAATGCAGCAGCTTTAGTTGATGCCGCAAAGGGCTACGAAGCGCATTTATCAGCAGGGGGTAAAATGATGATTACCCTTGCCGGAGCAATGAGCACCGCCGAACTTGGAAAATCTCTTGCTGAAATGATCCGTCAGGGTAAGGTGGATATTATCTCATGCACAGGGGCAAATCTCGAAGAAGATATTATGAATCTGGTGGCGCACAGTCACTACAAACGGGTTCCGAATTACCGCGACTTAAGTCCGCAGGATGAGTGGGATTTGCTTGAGAACGGCTTTAACCGTGTTACCGATACGTGCATTCCCGAAGAAGAGGCGTTTCGTCGTATTCAGAAGCATATATACAAACAATGGAAGCAAGCTGAAGATGCGGGCGAACGATTCTTTCCGCATGAATATATGTATAAGATGTTGCTTTCTGGGGAGATGCAGCAGTATTATGAAATTGATCCTAAAGATTCGTGGATGATTGCTGCAGCAGAGAATAACATTCCAATTGTAGTGCCCGGCTGGGAAGATTCAACCATGGGGAATATTTTTGCTTCATACTGCATTAAAGGCGAACTCAAGGCATCGACCATGAAATCGGGCATTGAGTATATGGTTTGGCTTAGCGACTGGTACCGCAACCATTCGGGCGGACAGGGAGTTGGCTTTTTCCAGATTGGCGGAGGTATTGCCGGCGATTTTCCTATTTGCGTGGTGCCCATGATGTATCAGGATTTGGAGTGGCACGATGTGCCATTTTGGGCGTATTTCTGTCAGATTTCAGATTCTACCACAAGTTACGGATCGTATTCGGGTGCTGTACCTAATGAGAAAATTACCTGGGGCAAGCTCGATAGGCATACTCCAAAATTTATTGTAGAATCGGATGCTACCATAGTGGCGCCGTTAATGTTTGCTTGGATTTTGGGCTGGTAGTGAACAACAAAGCGAGCCAAGTGTTGATTTGATTGGGATGGAAAGTAAACCGTTGGCTGATTTATCGGACGGCATTAAAGTGCCTTCGGAGTTGATACAGATTTTTGGTCCGTGCAGTGCCGAAACTAAAGAGCAAGTGCTTGAAACCGCACAGCATATTGCGAAGCATTTTCCGCAGGCCATTTTTAGAGCGGGAGTATGGAAGCCCCGAACGCGTCCCGGAACATTCGAGGGTGCGGGCGAACAGGCACTCGATTGGATGGTCGAGGTACGCGAACAATTTTTGCTGGAGCCGTGCACAGAAGTAGCCACACCCCAACACGTTGAAGCTGTTTTAAAGCGTGGTTTTAAAAACGTTTGGATAGGAGCTCGAACAACGGTAAATCCTTTTTTAGTGCAGGAGTTGGCTCATGCACTTCAGCATTCGGAGGTACGGGTGTTTGTTAAAAATCCGATTAATCCCGATTTGGGTTTGTGGATGGGGGCAATAGAGCGCTTTAAAGCAGCGGGGATAGATCATGTATTGGCCATTCACAGAGGTTTTCAAACCTTCGAAACCGAAGCGTATCGTTATTCGCCCCGGTGGGAGTTGGTGATTGAATTTATGTCGCGCATGCCCGAAATTCCGGTAATATGCGATATAAGTCATATCAGCGGCGATCGGAGATTTCTTTTTGAAGTAGCTCAAAAGGCCCTTGATATGGATTATCGGGGGTTAATGATCGAGACGCATCCCAATCCGGATGCTGCATTAAGTGATGCCAAGCAACAGATAAGCCCCTTGGATCTATGCAGCTTATTTAATGCCTTGGTTTTTAGAAGTGCCACAGTAAAAAATTCCGATTTCGATGCGGAATTAAATGGTTTAAGAGCGCGTGTAGATGCTGCCGACGATATGATTATGCAGGGTTTAATATTGCGTCAGCGCCTTATTGAGCAGATTGGCCAGCATAAAAAAGTGCATCATGTGCAAATTTTGCAATTAAAACGTTGGGAGCAAATTTTGCTGCGACAAATGGAGAACGGCGCCAACGGTGGGCTGGATACAACCTTTGTAAAAAGGCTTTATGAATTGCTGCACGAAGAGTCGATACGGGTGCAGACGGAGTTATTCAGCAAATAATGTGAAGAAAATAGCGTAGCCTTTGAGGTAAGTTATGGAGCATTTTATAAATTGCTCCCTCTAAATCTATTCATTTTATGGCTGCAAATCAATCCATCTGGCGTAAAAAGCCTATTTCTGCTTACGAAGCCGATTTAAATAAAAGTGAGTTAAAGCGTGTTTTAACCCGTTGGGGTCTTGTTTCGCTGGGTATCGGAGCTATTATTGGTGGAGGAATTTTTACCTTAACTGGTATTGCCGCACACGACCATGCAGGCCCGGCTCTGGCTCTTTCATTCATTATTGCAGGAGTTGGGTGTTTATTTGCCTCGCTTTGCTATGCCGAGTTTGCCTCGGTATTACCGGTTGAAGGTTCTGCGTATGCCTATGCTTACGGCACTGTAGGCGAGTTGTTTGCTTGGTTTATAGGCTGGAATTTAATTTTAGAATACATGATGGGCGCAACCACAGTTGCTGTCGCATGGAGTGGTTATTTCAATAAACTATTGCATTTGTTCGGGTTACATATACCTGATTACCTCACAAATGACCCGGTTACCCATGGTGGCCCTGCGTTTAATCTCTTAGCATTTCTCATTACATGGGTTATTACAGCTATTTTGATAAAAGGTATTAAAGAGGCCGCCAGCACAAATAATGTTATTGTGGTGCTCAAAGTTGCGGTTGTTTTATTTGTGATTATTGCTGGTGCATTCTTTGTTGATACAGTGAACTGGACACCATTCATTCCGACAGAAGTTCCCGTTTTAGATAAACTTGGCAATCCAACAGGCGACTTTAATTTTGGTGTTGGAGGGGTATTAACAGCCGCTACTATTGTCTTTTTTGCATACATCGGTTTTGATGCTGTATCAACGCAGGCGGGCGAAGCCATTAATCCAAAGAAGGATGTTCCATTTGCGATAATAGCATCTCTAATAATTTGCACTATATTGTATATAGCTGTTTCGCTGGTTTTAACAGGCATGGTTCCATACACCGAACTCGATTTAAAAGCGCCTGTGGCCTCGGCCTTTGACGGGGCGGGTATTACGTGGGCTGTTTATCTTATCACAATCGCAGCTACTGCGGGACTAATGTCGGTTATGCTTGTTATGATGCTTGGACAAACCAGAATTTTTCTTGGAATGTCTAAAGATGGCTTATTGCCACACAACATTTTCGGCACGCTTCATTCACGATTTAAAACGCCTTATAAATCAACGATTTTGGTTGGATTTATTATTTCCATAGTTGCCGCCCTTACCCCTATAAATAATGTTTCGGAGATGTGCTCTATGGGGACCCTTCTCGCTTTTGCAATGGTTTGCATAGCGGTACTCATTTTAAGAGTTAAGCAGCCTCATTTAGAACGTCCTTACAAAACCCCACTCATTTATATAGTTGCTCCTTTGGGTGCATCATTTAACGTGTTTCTAATGACCTATGTCCGTGAACACACATGGTACGCTTTTGTCATTTGGGGAATAATTGGGGTATTGGTTTACTTTTTATATAGCCGAAGAAACTCTAATTTAAATAAGGTCTGATTTTCTAGTTGCTCAGAAGAAGTAAATTATTGACTGAGATTTCGCAATAATTTAATGTAAGATTTAGTTGTAAATTTGAAAAAACGGAGTATTTTTGAACCGTTCTTTTTCGATTATTGTAAATATTTATCCCTTCGTTTATCGCAAAACGTTGAAAATATGAAACATGCAACAAAATGACTTTTGTTTCTTACATCGGTAAATTTTGAAGCTTTCTCATCCTTTAGTCCTTTTTTATTGAACTTAACCATAAATCCATATAAAATGAAAAACAAAAACAAGATTAGCTTTTTAGGTGCAGCCTTGCTCTCTATGATGGCTGTTGGCGCATCAGCGCAGTGTGGTCTTAATCTGATTACAAACGGCGATTTTGAGTCAGGTAACACAGGTTTTACCTCAGGTTACACATTCAAAACCGATGGTGCAGGAAATAGCGAAATGATTCCTGAAAACACCTATGGTGTTGATGATAATATTAATACGTACCATCCATTGATGACCGGTATTAGTCGTAGCGGTAATTTTTTAATGGTAAACGGTAACACGGGTTCATTAAAAAATGTATGGTCTCAGAATATCGATGTGCTTGCCGGTAGCGAATACACCATTTCTGTTTGGGTTCAAAATATATATCCGGTATCTCCCGCCGTTCTTCGTTTTAACGTAGGAAGTACGTTGGTTGGTACATTTTCTCCTACAGGACTAGCAACTTGGCAAGAATTTACAGCCACCTACGTTGCAACATCTACGGGCTCTATTAACTTTTCTATTCTAAATTCTAATTTAACGGCATTCGGTAACGACTTTGGTATCGACGATATTTCGTTTGTGCGTGTTTGTCCTATCCCAACTCCATCAGGTTGTGTTGCTGTTGATGTTTATGATGTAAACCAGGGGCTCACTAAGTTAGGTACTCCAGTAAACCCTGAACGTTCTATCCCAAATAATGCGTTGGATGCTCCTAACGGTCAGAATCCTGCTGTGTATGCACCCGTGCAGAATTTCTTCTCTCTAGGTTTTGGTGGTTCAATCGTACTTGCTTTCGCTCAACCTATAGCTAATGGTACAGGCAATGATATCCGTATTTATGAATCATCTGCAAGTGCTAATAACGAAACTGCTCTTATTGAGGTTTCTCAAGACGGTTTAGGCTTTACTCCTGTAGGTACCATCACACAAACTGGTGAGGTTGATTTTGGAACTGCTTTCGGCGATTACATTCAATTTGTTCGTATAGTTGATGCTACCAATAGCGCCACTTGGGGCAATAGTCAGGTTGCTGATGGTTTTGATGTTGATGCTATTGAATGTTTGCATGGCGCTTATGTGGCTCCACTCCCTCCATCTTGCTATGCTGAAGAAGTAATTAGCTTTAATCAAGGTCCAAAAAATGACTTGATTTCAACTGTTGATGCCAATCGCTCAAACCCTGCAAAAGCTCTTGGAGTTCCTGAAGGTACTGACGATATTAACTTTGTTTCTTTAGGCTTCGGAGGAGATATCGTATTGAAATTCGGAAGCCCGATTAAAAATGGTGAAGGTGCAGATGTGCGTGTAGTTGAGACTTCTTTTGGAAAT
>JBILCR010000061.1:0-8541 GCA_044353055.1 Flavobacteriales bacterium | reverse complement strand
AAGGCTATGCCGAATATGTAATGTACGATGCACAAGGCCAGGCAATTCCCGTTGGATTTAAAAACGGATTTTGCGTTCTCGACTTAGAGTGTGGCGATGGCGGAACGGCACAATTTGGTTGTTCAAATATGGGTATTTCTAAGCAATGCGGCGATATCTATGGAAGCGGGCTCGATTGCCAGTGGATGGACATTACGGATATAGACACCGGCCGCTATACTATGGTGGTGCGCGTTAACTGGGATAATTCACCAGATGCACTTGGTAGGATTGAATTGTCGCACGTTAATAACTGGGCTCAGGTGTGTATCCGCCTAGGTCGTGATGCCAACGGAAACAGAACAATCCAGGTTATTAATGACTGTCCACCATACACGGATTGTTCTGGAGAGGTATTTGGAGCCGCTCAGCTCGATTGTGAAGGAAATTGCGGGGGCACGCGCCAAATGGGCGACATTAATGATAATGGTTATCAGGATATGAACGATGCCCAGAAATACGTTGAAGACATACTAGGAAATGATATCAATGCCACGGCATGTAACGATATCAATCAGGATGGTCGAATTTCTGTTTATGACGCAGCGTTGCTTTCGAGTTGCGTAAACTTCGGACTATACCACCAACACACCGGAAATGCACCTCATAACCACTGTAATTTTCCGGGTGGATCATTAAATCCAGAGGATACGGTTGCCCTTTCAATTACTAATGTTGATTTTTCTGAAAAATATGTAGACATCGGCATATTAAATCCCAATACACGCGTAAATGCCTTGGAATTTAGTATCTCAGGAATCGAAATTTGGGATGTTGAAAACCTTGCCGATCCGATGGAATATCCCGTTCAGCCCGAATTCTTGCTTGGCGACAATAAGGTCATTTCGATTTCATATCAAGACTCGATGATTCGTAAATATTACGAACCAACGCCCATTTTAAGAGTACATTATTACGAACTCACCGACAACATGATTTGTATCGAACAGATTGATGACATAGTAAGTGCTTTCGGAACCCAAACCGTGTCACAAATTGGTGGTGACTGCTGGGAATTTGATGTGACGGGCTTGAAGAATTTTGATAAACATAATTTCATTTCTGTAGCACCTAACCCATCAAATGAACGTTTTGATATTTCTGTAAGCCTTAATCAACCTAAAGAAGCCTCAGTAACAATTAGTAGCGCCATGGGCCAGCGAATGTTTTATGCAGCTCTTGAAGGGGTTTCAAAGCAAACGCTTAACGTTTCTACCGAAACATGGCCCTCAGGAATCTATCTGGTTCATCTGCATTCAGAAAATGGTATCATCACCAAAAAATTATTGGTGAATCATTAATCTTCAATAAAAAAGGGCCTGTTATAGGGCCCTTTTTTATTGAATTTCATGACTTAAATTTACTATTAAATCACTCCAAGTTCTCTACCCACTTTGGTAAACGCCCCTATGGCGCGCTCAAGGTGATCGCGCGTGTGTGCTGCAGATATTTGAACCCTTATCCTAGCTTGATCTTTCGGAACAACCGGATAATAAAATCCAATAACATAAATGCCTTCGGACAGCAGCTTTTCCGCAAAAACCTGACTTAAACGAGCGTCGTAAAGCATTATTGGGCAAATCGGATGAATACCCTCCTTAATATCAAATCCGGCCGACTTCATTGCTGCCCTGAAAAAAAGTGTGTTTTCCATTAATCGGTCTCTGAGCTCTGTGGTATTGCTCAATAAATCCATAACTGCAATGCCCGCTCCTACAATACTTGGCGCCAAAGAATTTGAAAACAAATACGGACGAGAGCGTTGCCTTAAAAGATTAATTATCTCTTTTCGTCCGGAGGTGAATCCGCCCATTGCTCCGCCTAAAGCCTTGCCTAACGTACCGGTAATGATATCAATTTTGCCCATTACGCCGCAATGCTCCGCCGTTCCTCTTCCCGTTTTGCCTAAAAACCCAGTAGAGTGGCAGTCATCAACCATAATTAGTGCATTATAGCGTTCGGCGAGTTCCACAATTTTATCGAGCTGGGCGATATATCCGTCCATCGAAAAAACGCCATCGGTAACAATAATCCTGAATCGCTGAGCCTGTGCCTCTATTAAACGGGCCTCCAGATCGGCCATATTGTTATTTTCGTATCTGTAACGCACCGCCTTGCACAGCCTTACCCCATCGATTATAGACGCATGATTTAAGGAATCGGAAATAATAGCATCTTCAGCCCCGAAAAGCGGTTCAAAAACGCCGCCATTGGCGTCGAAGGCAGCGGCATAAAGAATCGTGTCTTCGGTTCCTAAAAATTCTGAAATCTTTTGCTCAAGGGTTTTATGAATATCCTGCGTTCCACATATGAAACGCACCGAACTCATTCCAAAGCCATGCGTATCTAGCGTTTTATGCGCCGCATCAATAACTGATGGGTGCGACGAAAGGCCTAAATAATTGTTGGCGCAAAAATTTAGCACCTCCTGACCATTGCTAACTTTTATTGAGGCCCCTTGTGGATTTAATATTATCCGCTCTTTTTTATACAAACCAGCGGCTTCTATTGCCTCGAGCTCCTTTTGTAAAAACTGTTGATACGATCCGTACATGAATTTTCGTTGTTTTTAAGTATCTTTTTGGTTGTCTTGCACTTATACCCCTAGCCATGAAGAATACATCCACACCTGTTTTTCCTGCTCTCTGATGTAATCGCTCATTTGTGCGTTAGTGCCCTCATCATCGGCCACATCCGATAAATTAAGCAACACTCTTTGCTTTGTTATCAGCACCTTAAATGCGTCAAGTATAGTTTGAATTGCCCTTTTTCCCTCATTAATATTCTTCGCGGGCTTTATCACTGCTGCTGATAAATAATCTTCAAACCCATGCAGGGGTGCATGACCTAGTGTTAAAATCCGTTCGGCGATCTCATCAATTTTAATTTGAAGATTGGTGTACAATTCCTCGAATTTTAGATGCAATTCGAAAAACTTCTCCCCTTTAATATTCCAATGAAAGCCCCTAACATTCATGTAAAATACCTGATAGTTAGAAAGTAGATCGTTTAGCTTGTCTGCCAATTCAAGCGATTGTACTTGGTCTAATCCAATAGCAGTAACTCTCCTTGTTACCTTTTTAATTGGTTTTTTCTGAGGAACCGCCTTGTTTGCCGATACTTTTTTTGAACTCATTTTGGGTTTGTAGTTTGCCGTAAAAATAACAACAAAATTTGCTCTATAATATGTTAAACATTTGCTCTGTTGAATATGTTAATTTTTATATCGCCCATTAGTTTTCTGTTTGCTATTTTTGGGACTTAATTTTTTGAACATGAGCAAAGACCGTTTTCAGGGACACGATTACTATCAAATTGATGATCTTTTAACCGATGAACAAAAACTCATTCGCGATACGGTTCGTGCTTGGGTTAAACAAGAAGTAACTCCCATCATAGAGCAATTTGCCCAAAGAGCAGAATTCCCCAAACATCTAATAAAAGGATTGGGGGAAATTGGGGCATTTGGACCATATATTCCTGTAAAATACGGCGGTCAAGGTTTAGATCAAATTACCTACGGATTAATTATGCAGGAAATAGAACGCGGTGACAGCGGTATACGCTCAACGGCATCTGTTCAAAGTTCTTTGGTTATGTATCCGATTTACAAATACGGTTCTGAAGAGCAACGCATGAAATATCTGCCCAAATTGGCTACAGGCGAAATGATGGGTTGTTTTGGATTAACCGAACCCGACTCAGGATCAGATCCGGGAAGCATGATAACCAACATTAAAGACCAAGGCGACCACTATTTGCTTAACGGGGCAAAAATGTGGATCTCAAATGCTCCATTCGCCGACATTGCCGTGGTATGGGCCAAAAACGATGCGGGTAAAATTCGTGGAATCATCGTTGAGCGTGGGATGGAAGGCTTTTCTACTCCTGAAACACACGATAAATGGTCGCTTCGTGCATCGGCCACAGGCGAGCTCGTATTTGACAATGTAAAGGTGCCGAAAGAGAATTTGTTGCCTAATGTCGAAGGCCTTAAAGGCCCTTTAGGTTGCTTAAATTCAGCACGTTATGGAATTGCTTGGGGAGCCATTGGTGCAGCCATGGACTGCTATGATTCCGCATTGCGTTATTCTCAAGAGCGGCAACAATTTGGTAAGCCTCTCGCATCATTTCAGTTGCAACAAAAAAAATTGGCTGAAATGATTACCGAAATAACCAAAGCACAATTGCTTGCCTGGCGTTTGGGTGTACTTCGTAATGAAGATCGCGCCACTCCGGCACAAATATCCATGGCTAAACGAAATAATGTAAATATGGCGCTTCAAATTACACGAGAAGCGCGTCAAATTCATGGAGGCATGGGTATAACCGGCGAATACCCGATTATGCGTCACATGATGAATCTCGAATCGGTTATTACATACGAAGGTACGCACGATATTCACTTGCTTATAACAGGAATGGACGTAACAGGTATTAACGCATTTAAATAAGTCGATTCTATGGTTGTAGTGTATGGAATTAAAAACTGTAACACGGTACAGAAATCACTTGGTTTTCTAAATGAAGCTGGTGTTAAACACACATTTCATGACTATAAAAAGAACGGTTTGCCCGATGATAAAATAACACAATGGCTGCATAAGGAAGGTTGGGAAAAGCTTGTCAACAAGCAGGGTCTTACGTGGAAAAAATTAGACAATAACATTAAACAATCTATCCTGTCAAATGACGATGCACACCGTTTGTTTTCTATGAATGCGTCGATAATAAAGCGCCCAATTTTAGAGAGTCCCAAAGGGTTCTGTATTGGGTTTTCTGAGGAGACCTGGCGTACTTTAGTTTAAAATTTTATTCCATGTCGGCCTTGTTTCGATCATTAAGTCTGACGGAAAGGCTTTTTTTTTCTTTTTCATTTCTGTTGCATGTCCTGGCATTTTTCTATGCTACTGGATACCAACACGGCGATGAACATTTTCAAATTCTAGAATTTACTGCTTACAAACTGGGCTTATGCGACTTCAATAGCCTTGCATGGGAATATCCAGAACAAATGCGCTCGGGTCTAATGCCCTTTGTTGCTTTTGTTGTTTCGAAATGTGTTTGTTTTTTTAACTCATCTTGGAAGCCTTTTGTAGTATCTGATATTTTGCGAGCGATTTCCTTGATATTAGGGTTTATATCGCTGTTCGCACTGAAAAAAACAGGCGAAGCATTAGGCATTAAAGGAAAACGACGTTTTTTATTCTGTTTTCTCCTGTGCTTTTTATGGTTCTTGCCTTTCTTGCATGCGCGCTATTCATCCGAAAATTATTCGGGTATTTTCATGATTTATGCGCTTTATTTCTTCTTTTGCCGCGAGCAAAAAAACACACGTTTGGGGTTTGTTCAATTAATTCTTTCCGGCGTTTTCTGGGGCCTTGCTTTTGAATGCCGTTTCCAAATCGGTTTTGCTGCAGTAGCATTTTTTGCATGGGCTCTAACCATTGGAAAAATGCATTTTAAGGCCTTAATACCCATCTTCATTGGAGGCATATTCGTTTTGTCGGTCGGCTTGTTGATCGATCATTGGCTTTATGGAAACTGGGCATTCCCAGCCTATAACTATTTGTATCAGGTGCTTTTTGCAACCGATTCAATGTTTGGCAAGAATCCTTGGTATGATTACCTTCCGCTTTCAATTAGCTGGTTTGGTTATTCTGTGGGGGCCATTGTGGCCCTCTTATCTATTGATGGGTGTTTGCGCAATATTAAAAGCCCACTCGTTTGGATTTTTGTTTTTTTTATTTTTATTCATTGCCTTTTGGCGCACAAAGAGATACGATTTCTCTTCCCCGTATTTTACTTACTTCCATTCATACTCGCATCATGTTTTCCTGATACTTTCTATTCTCAAAACACTACCTTTTGGATAAGTGCATTTAAAAAATCTCTCATGGTATTCGTTATTTTTCTTTGCGGCACCAAGAGTATAGTTACCTCTGCCTGTTATGCCTCACCAGATGTAAACACATTCCGAAAAATAGGTTCATTAACCTCTGAAAAGGAACCAATTATTGTTTACTGCCCATACGATATAGGTTATGTTATGGCCCATTATTACGAATTTCGTTTTTTTAAAACTGCCCACATTACTATTAAATATTACCATACAGAAGAAGAATTAAATACGTTACCATTTAAGAAAAAAGGCTCCTATATACTCCAATGGAACGATTATACCCTTATTAATAAAAACCCAGAACTTAAAGTGGTGTTCGATAGTTTTTCAGCTGTGCAGGAAAACCCAATTTTTAGGGGTACTAGCTGGAATAGAGACAGATACAGAATTTATTGCCTGCGTTAATCATGCCTTAATACGTAGATTTGGCTTGAGTACCTTTCCTTGCCGGCTTTAAAATTAGATATTAATCCATTTTTAAATCCACTTAAAATACCCCACTTATTTCCCTTGTATTTCTCGCTAAGCATTGAAATGTACAAAGCGTCCAATGGCATTGGCACAATATCTTCCAGAAAAAATCCATGCTTCTCGGTTAACTTTCTGATCGCGTCTGGAGTGAAATGCCACAAATGGCGGGGAACATCGTATGCAGCCCAAAACTTGCCATATAAAAAAGCATCATAAGAGCTCTTATTCGGTACAGCAATGAATATTCGACCATCAGGTGCCAATATGCGCTTTAATTGATTTAGACGCATTTCTAAATCGGGAACATGTTCCAAAACATGCCACATAGTTATGGCATCAGCCGATTGGTCTTGCAATGAATTCAAGCCCTCCTCTCCAAAAACAGAAAGTCTATTTTGAAGGCTTGCTTTTTCGCGGGCAACGTCGTCGGGTTCAATTCCTACCACATTATGTCCTTTTTCTGCACAAAAATTTAAAAACGCACCGGTTCCACAACCAATATCCAATAAATATCCACTTCTGAGATACGGACTCACTCTTGCATATTTAGACCGTAAAGTAAAGTATCGTGCAACTTTATACAATTTATTTAATATGCCTTTTGATGAGTCGCTATGTGAAACGTAATCGTCAGATTTATAGTAGCTGCCCAAATTCTGTTGCTCAGGCCTTGGGCTGGTAATGGCTAAATCACAATGCTTACATAAAACAAGCGAAAAATCCTCCTTGCTTACAGTATAATCATGAGAAGTTAAAAAAACGCTTAAATCAGAATTCTGGCAAATCGGGCAATGAGATATGTACTCCATAGGTTTCACGTGAAACATTAACGACCCAAACTTACCATTAATACAGAAATGTCAGAAGGCGACACACCACTTATTCTAGAAGCTTGCCCCAATGATGAAGGCTTAATGGCGCTTAGCTTCTGTCTTGCCTCTGATGAAAGGGACTTAAGGGCATTATAATCAAAATCTTGCTTTAAAGTGATGTGCTCAAGTCTGTTTAGTTTTTCGGCAATTTCTCTTTCTTTTTTAATATATCCTTCATATTTAATTCGAATCTCAAGTAAACTCATGGCTTCTGGCTCACAATCCAATTGCTGCTGCATCAGTGAGCGAAAAAGCGTGCTATTCTCATGCAATGACACAATATCGACCTGAGGTCGTGATAAAATACCGTCAAATTTTACCTTTTGATTAATCTCACTAGTACCCGCCTTCAATAAATAAGGATTCACATCATCGGGATGAGCACTTTCGCGCGCAACTGCCTTTTCTGCAGCGTCGATACGAGCATATTTGTTGGTCATTGACTCCAACGCTTCATCACTTACCAATCCAAGAATATTTCCGACAGGCATGAGACGCTCATCCGCATTGTCTTGGCGCAATAAGATCCTAAACTCAGCTCTCGATGTAAACATTCGATAAGGCTCCTGAGTTCCTTTAGTTACAAGGTCATCTATTAATACGCCTATGTAGGCTTCGTCGCGTTTCAATAACAACGGCTCACTACCCACTACTGATTTATGAGCATTTATCCCAGCCATTAATCCCTGACATGCTGCCTCTTCATAACCCGTAGTGCCATTTATCTGCCCCGCAAAAAACAGGCGGCTAATCCCTTTTGTTTCTAGGCTTGAAAACAACTGATCCGGAGGAAAATAATCATATTCTATGGCATAACCCGGTCTAAACATTTTTACATTCTCTAGTCCCTTCACTTTCTTTAATGCGTCCAATTGAACCTCTTCGGGAAGTGAGGTAGAAAATCCATTTATATAAACCTCCACCGTTTTCCAACCTTCTGGCTCTATAAACAGCTGGTGCCGATCCTTGTCTGCAAAACGATCTATCTTATCTTCAATTGACGGACAATAACGCGGACCTAGACCTTGAATTCTGCCAGAAAACATAGGGCTCTTATCAAATCCTTTGCGCAATATATCATGCACTTCGTCGGATGTATACGTTAACCAACAAGGCAATTGATCCGAGAGAACTGGGGTTTCTGAAAATGAAAACTTACCCGGCATATCATCTCCCGGTTGAATTTCCATTACACTGTAATCAATCGATCGACCATCAAGACGTGGAGGCGTCCCTGTTTTCATACGGCCCGAATTA
>JBILCR010000060.1:0-8572 GCA_044353055.1 Flavobacteriales bacterium | reverse complement strand
AAATTATAGGCAATGGAGCCAATAACGTGGGTTGCCACACGCTGGTAGTTTTTATAACATTTTACGTGCGTATCTAAAAAATCAAGCATCCCTTGATTTACTGTTTCCTGCACCCAACTGTTCTCTATATTGTCGGAAAGCACTTTCATAAACGAAGCCAAATACACATTGGCGTGCGGCTTCATGTAAACCCCTTCAACGATGGTTTCGCGATTCAATTTATACTCATCGCGCAGTATTGAATGTAATTCTTCAGGCAAATAATTAGCAAGGTACTGCCGTAGCAGCTTTTTGCCGTAGTAACTTCCTGATCCTTCATCGCCCAAAATATAGCCTAAGCCCAATCCATTGTGCGCCTGCTTAACGATATCGCCGTCGAAATAGCACGAATTAGAACCGGTGCCCAAAATACCTGTAATGGCAGGATTGTCGTCGTATGTAGCAAAAGCTGCTCCTACCAGGTCGTGATCAACATATACATTAGCCTTCGGAAAAACGCTGCGCAGAGCGCGCTCCACTACAAGTTTTAATTCTTTACTTGAGCATCCGGCGCTATATAAAAATAACATCGAAATATTTTCGGCAAAACGGCATAATTCGGGATTCTCGCGGATGGCATTTGAAATTATGGCTTCGTTATGAAAATATGGATTAAAACCCATAGTGCTGAAGCTTAACGACTCTGCATTATCTTGAATCAACATCCAGTCGCATTTTGTGGAACCGCTATCGGCTATAAGTAGCATATTTATTGAATTTTAAAGTAAATCCTTGTCGTTTAAAAAATGACTCAAACGTTGGTCCAATATAGTAGAGAAAATCGTTCGATTGGTATCATTATCTCTGGTAGCCACCATCGTACGAATTGAAAATACACGCAGAGCATCGTGTACACTTAAGGTTCCCTCGGCAGAGTCTTTACGTCCGTTAAACGGAAAAACATCCGGGCCTCTTTGGCATTTAGTATTTATATTGATGCGGCAAACTTGATTGATAAGCGGATCAATTAATTGGGCCAAGGCCTCGGGATTTTGACTAAAAACACTCACCTGCTGACCGTAAGGACTGTGTGTGATGTAGTCGATGACGTGCTGGGTATCAGAAAAGCTACATACAGGAACTACAGGCCCAAATTGTTCTTCGTGATAGATACGCATGTTTTCGTTTACAGGAAACAGTACTGCTGGCAATACCATACTGCCTTCTACCCTGCCCGCTTGCGCATTAAGCATCCGCGCACCTTTCGATTGAGCGTCGGAAATTAAATTTTGTAAAAAAGCAGGTTTGGTGCTTTCGGGTAATGGAGTAATGAAAACCCCCTCTGTCCATGGCATACCGGCTTTTAGCTGCTCTATTCGGGCAACAAACTTTTTGAGAAAAGCATCCGCAATTTTATCGTGAACAAATAAAATCTTGAGCGCTGTGCAACGCTGGCCGTTAAATGCTAATGCTCCATTTACGCATTCGGTCACTGCATTATCGAGCTCGGCATCGGGCATAATGATTGCCGGATTTTTTGCATCTAAGCCTAATACCGAACGCAATCGATGCGGGTGCGGATGCAATTTTTTGATGGCTGCTGCAGTTTTACTGGAACCGATAAATGCCAGAACATCTATTTTTCCGGTTTCCATGATGGCTTTTACCACGATTTGTCCGTCGCCATAAACGAAGTTAATTACACCGGGCGGAAAACAATCTTTAAAATCTTCTAAAATTGGTTCGAGCACCAATATGCCGTATCGTGCGGGTTTAAATACAACGGTATTACCCATGATTAAGGCGGGCAGCAGTGTAGCAAAGCTCTCGTTAAGCGGATAATTATAGGGGGCCATACACAACACCACTCCCAGCGGTGCGCGACGTACCTGAGCGTAAATGCCCTGATGCAATTCAAGTTTGGAGCTTTCTTTATCGAGTGTTTTAACCGCTGCAAGGGTATCTTGTATGTAATCGGTGGTACGATCGAATTCGTATTCCGACTCGGCTTTGTTTTTGCCTATTTCGAGCATTAACCAACGCACTACCGCTTCACGTTTGGATTTGAAGCGTTCCAGAAAGCGTTCAACCGCAGTAATTCGGTCATTAACTCGCATGGTAGGCCATACGCCACGACCTAGGTCCCAAGCTTTAACTGCCGCATTCATAATCGAAACCGATGTTTCAGCGTCAAAACTGGGCACTGCCCCTAAGATAAGGGGTTCGTTATGTATCCATACGGGCGAGACAACCTGTTGCATGGCACCTTTCCATGGTTGAATTTGCCCATCCGATAAGTAATAATCCTGATGCAATGCTTTAAACCCTAAAGCACTGAGCGCAGTTTCATCGGAAGGAAAAAATCCGTAACTCTCTTTCATGCGGCGTATTACACCGAGAGAATGGAAGCAATACGTACCATTTCTTCGTTGAAATTGTTGACTGCCCCTGTTGCCTCGGAAAAGGGTGTAAAATTAAGCTGATTGTTGACAAGTCCTATCATAAAACCAGACTTTCCTGCAATGAGTTGTTCTACAGCCGAAACGCCCAAAGTGCTTGCCAAAACACGATCGACCACTGTAGGCGAGCCGCCGCGTAAAAGGTGCCCTAAAATGGTAACCTTAGTATCGTAATACGAAAATCGGCTGTTTACTTCTTTGGCCAACTGTATAGTATGACCGGGCTCTCCTCCCTCGGCCACTACTACCAAACTTGATGATTTTTTGCGGCCTGCTCCTTGTTCTAATTTATTGATTAGCTCCTCAATGCTCATGGTTTTTTCGGGAATCATCATAGCCTCGGCACCTGCGGCTATTGAAGCTCTGATAGCAATTTGGCCCGAATGGCGCCCCATAACTTCAATAAAGAAAAGGCGATTATGAGAAGAGGCCGTATCGCGTATTTTATCGATGGCCTGTGCCGCAGTGTTAAGTGCCGTATCGAAGCCAATGGTATAATCGGTACCGTTGAGGTCGTTGTCGATGGTCCCTGGCAGCCCAACTATAGGAATGCCCGTTTCTGAAGAAAAAATGTGCGCGCCCCGAAAGGTTCCATCGCCGCCAATGGCTACTAAAGCATCTACTCCCATTGATTTTAAATGGTCGTGGGCTTTTTGGCGGCCTTCGGGCGTTTTAAATTCCATACTGCGCGCCGATTTCAATATGGTGCCCCCCCGATGAATTATATTGGAAACCGAGCGACTGCTGAGCACTTTCATATCGCCTGCAATTAGTCCATCATAGCCTCTGAATATGCCCACCGGCTCAACCCCGTAATAGATACATGCTCGCACCACTGCCCTCACAGCGGCATTCATGCCCGGAGCATCACCTCCCGAAGTAAACACCCCTATCCGTTTTATCATGCTATCGTTCATGAGCGCTAAATTAAATAAAGTGTCAATAAAACACTATGGATTGATCCATTTAATTCCATGATGAATATCAGCATTTTACTTGATTGCTATCAAATTAAATATAAAATGGTGGGACTAGCTTAGCATTATATTTTTAACACCATGCGGCATATTCTTGTACCTATTGATTTCTCGGCCACCTCGTTAAAGGCCTTGCGTTTTGCGTTGCATCAATTTCAACCAACCGATGCAGAAATAACGATAATGCATCATTCTTCCATTTTGGAGCTTGCACCCGATTCGGCATTTACCGGATTGTATGTTCCTCCACCAGTAGATCAGTTGGAATATTCGCAGCGCGAATTAAATCGGTTTACCGATAAAGCTATGAAAGGGTATGAAGCCAAATGGCCCAAAGAGATTATTCGTCAATTGATTATTCCAGGTATTGGGTCGCCCGATACAATTATAGAAACACAGAAAAAACAAAAAGCCGATTTAATCATTATGGGAAGCACGGGGGCCAGTGGCCTCAAAAAATGGTTTATTGGTTCTGTTGCCGCAAAGGTAATTGAGCTTTCTACAGTTCCGGTATTGGTGATTCCGCAATATTACAAACTTAAGCAGGTACGTAAAATTGGTTATGCTTCAGATTTACACAGTGTGAAAAAAGATTTGGAGCATTTAAAGCCTATTTCAGAGGTGCTGCATGCGGGCATCGATATGTTTCATGTTGAGCCCCAATTCCCTTCGAACGGAGCATTTAAGAAATTTAATGCCGAAAAGGAAGTTTCAGATTTAAAACAGCAATTAAACCTTCCTGAGTTTACATATCAACTCATTAAGACGAGAAACGAAAACGATTTATTTGCCGGTATTGCGCAATTCAGGAGGAAAAGTAAGCCCGATATACTTGCTGTAATAACGCACAAGCGCAATTGGATGGGAAAAATCGTGAATCCTTCACAAACAAAATCCTTGGCATATCAAAGTAAATTACCGCTTTTGGCGATTCACTGATCTATTTTGAGGTTTCGGCCTGCTTTTGACTTAAATTTTTCTGTGCCTCTTCGTAAATGGCTTGGAGTCGTTTGGTGTTTTGAGCATAATAATCGAGCGATCGTATAAACTGCTCGCGCTTAACGCCATGCTTTTTCATAACCTCTTCATAAAACAACTCCTTTTTAAACTTGGGTAGCTCCGGCTTAGATTGACTAAACTGATATGAAGCATCAACTAGAGTTAAATCGAGCACGATTTTCGACATCTCACTTTCAGATATCACATCATCGGGCGCTTCGAGTTTGTTTGAGCATGAAGCCAGAAATAATGAGCTAATTATAAGTAATGAATAGAATTTCATCGGTTAAACATTAATCGCATTCCACGTTCCGACTCATCAAATACGCCTTCGTTATACACTAAATGACCGCTTACAAATGTTTTTTCAATAGCGCTGCGAAACGTAACATTATCAAAAGGCGACCACTGGCATTTGTATAAAACATCCTCATTATAAACCGTTTGCTCCTTGTTTGGATTAACCAAAACCAAATCGGCATAATATCCGGGACGAATGAAACCCCTGCGGTCAATTTTAAATAAATCGGCCACCTGATGCGCATATCGATTCACAATTAATTCAGGCGTAAATACACCTTGAAATGCTAATTCAAATAATGCAGGAATGGCATGCTGAACGAGTGGGCCGCCTGATGGACAAGAGGCATATAAATTAGACTTTTCGGCTAAGGTATGTGGTGCATGGTCTGTAGCCAGCACATCAATTCTGCCATCAATTAGCGCTTGTCGAACAGCATCACGGTCGTGTTGTGTTTTAACAGAAGGGTTCCATTTAATAAATGCACCTCTTTGAGCATAATCAGCATCCGTAAACCAGAGATGATGCACGCAGGCTTCGGCGGTAATTTTCTTTTCCGAAAGCGGTATATCGTTTCTGAAAAGTTCTGTTTCGCGGGCTGTAGAAATATGCAGCACATGAATTTGGGTTCCGTATTTTGTGGCCAGTTCTATAGCTTTTGACGAAGATTTATAGCAGGCTTCTGCATCACGAATGATGGGATGCTCATGCATAGGAATTTTATCGCCATATTTGGCTTTTGCCTTTATCATGTTTTGGGCAATGAGTCCATCGTCTTCGCAATGCAAGGCTATAAGTAGCTTTACTTCTCTAAAAATATCATTAACCGATTGGCAATCGTCGACCAGTAAATTGCCTGTTGAGGAGCCTAAAAATATTTTAATGCCGCAAACGCTCGTGGGATCTGTTTTGAGCAATTGATCAAGGTTGGAATTGCTCGCACCCATGTAGAAACTGTAATTGGCAAGCGATTTTTCGGAAGCGATGATATATTTATCCGCTAGAAGCGCTTGAGTTGTAGCTGCTGGAGAGGTATTGGGCATTTCCATATAACTGGTAATACCTCCGGCCACTGCGGCCTTGGGTTCGGTGTACAAATCGCCTTTATGGGTCAGTCCGGGCTCTCTAAAATGCACCTGATCATCGATAAACCCGGGAATCAACCATTTACCTGAAGCATCAATTACTGTGTAATTTGCTATTGATTCTTCTTTGGGGATATCGCCCTCAAATACCTTTTCAATAAAGCGGCCATGGGTTTTAACACCGCCAATAAACCGACGTCCTTCATTTATAATAAGTGCATTTTTAATTAGAAAAGATGCCATATTTTTAATTTACGACAAAGGTAAGGCAAATCACAGCACTACCACCTGCAACGTAGTTCGACTTTTTTGTTCAATCAACACCTTCTTATCATTTAGATAATTAAGGTCCGCTTCGTCTGTATAATTTCTCACCGTCACTAATTCACAATGCTCATTAAAAAGAACCTTAAATTTATGCTGTAGTGATGAAATTAAATCATCCACCCGGTCGTGATCGTGATTAACACAAATCGAAAATTTAAGGGCAGAATTTTGCATAAGATTAACTTTTATTCTGCGGGCGCTCAGTTCCTGAAAAATGTCGCGAATATTTTCTTCAATAATAAATGAAAAATCTCTGGGCGAAATAGAAATTAATACTTGATCGGGCTTTACAATATAGCAGTGAATGTTGTTTCGCTCGTTGCTTAGGCCAATTAATGTACCGTCGAACTGGGGCTCAATAAAAGACTTAACTCTTAATGGAATATTTTTATTCTGGAGTGGTTTAATGGTTTTGGGATGAATTACCGTAGCGCCATAATATGTCATTTCAATAGCATCGTAATACGATAATTCATGTAATAAAACGGCATCTTTAAAAATCCGCGGATCGGCATTTAATACACCTGCTACATCTTTCCAAATTACTACTTCTGAAGCATTAAGGCAATGCGCCAAAATAGAAGCAGTATAATCTGATCCTTCGCGCCCTAATGTTACACTTTCATTATCTGCCGTAGCTGCAATAAAGCCTTGCGTTAAAATAAGCGCCTCGGGATATTGTTTGCTCATCTGAGAGGCATAGCTGTTCACCGCATGTTCGGTGGCGGTCCATTCAACATTGCCTTCTCGAAAGGTGTGATCGGTGCGAATCAGATCGCGTGCATCGGTCCAAATAGTTTTAATGCCAATATAATTTAAATAAGCGGCTACGATGCGGGTACTTAATATTTCACCATTCGAAACCAGCTGATCGTATTCGTAGTCAAATGACTTACGTTGCGTTTCTTCGCAAACCCAGTACATCTCAGCGAAAACATTTTCAAGCTGCTCAAAAACTTCATGGTCTTCAGGAACTAATTGACGCGCTATGTTGAGATGAAATTGTTTAATTTCTTCGAGCTTAGAATGCCATAGTGTATTGTTTTTCATGAGCAATGGCAATAACTCCTCGAGCGCATTTGTTATCTTACCCATCGCAGAAACTACAATCCAGGGTTTATTATCTCTGTTTTTTAAGATGATTTCGGCTACATTTTTAACACCATCAGCCGATTTTACAGATGCTCCGCCAAACTTAAATACCATCATGTTTTCTAATTATTTTTTTTGAAGATCTGCACGGGTGAGCTTACCGTTAATCCATTCAGGATCAAGCGTGGCTCCCATTTTTTGATAAAACTTAATGGCCGGTTCGTTCCATTCCAGGACCTGCCATTCAAGTCGAGCGGCATTGAGTGTGTGTGCATATTGCGCCACACGGTTAAACAAGAGCGTACCTATCCCTTTTTTACGATACGAATCCGTAACAATAATATCTTCTAAAAAAACACACTTACCTTTCCATGTAGAATATTTGATGTAAGTAAGTGCAATACCAATTACTTCATGATTGCAACGGGCAACAAAACAGTGAAAAATCTTGTTATCCGAAAAACCATCTTCTAATAATTGTTGGGGCGTTAATTCGGCTTCATTGGCTGCCCGCTCATAAATAGCCAGTTCCTTAATTAAAGAACAAATAGCACTAACATCATCCTTTAATGCATCTTCAATGATTACATCCATAGTGTAAAAAGTGTATGCAAGTTTACATTTTGATTTTATACCATAAAAAAAAAGGTGCCCGATTAATGAACAGGCACCTTTTAATTATTTCAAGAATATTTTAAGCGATGTATCCTTCGTCGCTTATCGAAGGTAGTGCCCAGTAAGCTTGGCGATCCTTCTCTTTGCGGCGACGCTTAATTTTACTCTCACTTTGAAGGGAATTCAATGCAAGTTGTATTGAATTTTTAGCAGTGTCCTTTTCTTTCCCTTTAAGATTAAACTTTTTTATTCCGCGTTGAACCAGTTCGTCGGTAGTGTAAAAACGAGGGGCCGATGAAAGAATTTCATTTATAAATTCATGCATCATTTTTTTTTTCGTTTGACGCTCAGGTTTTGGAGCAGCGGCGGCCGTTACCTTCTTTGCCTTTGAAACCACAGCAGGTTTTACCATTTTAGGCTTTGATTCCTTTTTTGCGGTTGTTTTGGCTTTCGGCGCTTTAGCAGATTTCACAGCGGCTTCTGCCTTTAAATTAGCCGATTCAGCTACGGTATTTTTTTTGCGACCTCTGGTTTTTTTCGCAGGTACAGCGGCATTATCCGTTGACAACGAAGTTGATTTCGAATTTGATCCCGGTTTACGACCTCTTGTCTTTTTAATTACCACTAAAGTGTTCGAACCTTCAACAGCAGCTTTCTTTCCAGACCCTGGTTTACGACCTCTCTGCTTTTTTACTACCGCAGCGATGTTTGACACATCAGCTGCAACAGCTTTCTTAC
>JBILCR010000059.1:0-8578 GCA_044353055.1 Flavobacteriales bacterium | reverse complement strand
AGCTGCTTATGGGCATCTGAATCCACCATTATGGCTGCTTCTTTTAAGGTGTATGGTACATTTAGCTGCAGTTTTCGCCATTGTTCATAGTCGAGCGCAACTTTAGGATGTATAATCGCATTTAACTGTTTAAGCAGCTCGGAATTATTAAACACACGTTCTGCAATAAGGGCAAAATGTACCGTCCCGTTGTTACAATAAATATCATTTCCTAAAAGTTCGCTTACCGCTTTTTTTACCGATTCCGATTCGGTATACAAGGCTTTGGCCCGCTTGTCGGCATCGTAAACTGGGATGCCTAAAATATTGAATATTCTTGCTACGGTTGATTTCCCCGATCCAATGCCCCCTGTAATTCCAACGTGTAACATAATTAGCGCAGGGTTACAAATTCGGGCAGCAAGGTTATTTTCTTTGCGTAATACGGACTGCGTTTTAATACAAGACGCATTTGCCCCGAAGTATTTCTCGACTGAGCCGTTTCGGCAGCAACCAAAAAATCGGCGGCTTTTATTTTAGGAAAATTGCTGAGCGCTACCTGAAATACAAGGGTCACGGTTTGAGGTTCGAATTTAAGCGAGGCCTGTTCGTTCGATTGTATGGGTAAGGTAATACGTGCTTCGGTGGTGCGGTCAACATTTAGCCGAATGGTTATATCAGATGGGTCATAAGATAATTCGGCATGTGTTTGTTTAATGCGTACGCTGTGACTGCCCGATGCGTTAATTCCCCTTAGAATTAAGGGTGCGGTTTCTACCACACTTAAGTTTTTAAGCAATTCAAATGGGCCTGATACAGAAACCGAATCGGGCATAGTTTGCAGACTATCTTTTAGGTCAAATTCCGGAGCAAAATCAAGATAGGTAGCTGCTTTTACGGGCAGACGCACTAGTCCTTTATTCAGGAATTTAAAAAAGATGGAATCGGGTTCAATAGTTACCATTTTAATATCGCCATGCTGCCGATTAAAATGTTCTATAGCATGATAGGTACTTATAAATGCCATTTCTTTTTTGATGCCGGTATTGCGGCCGTCCACAATGATTTCGCCCAGGCTTGGACGCATTAAATACCGAAGCAGATGATAGCCTGTGCCGCTAATTTCGATTTCGGCCTTTTGTGGAAGTTTTTCCTTTAGAATATTATGCTCCGGCAAATTGATATACCGAATAGGAACGCTTAATCGGGTGCTCGATAAATTGTTGAATGCAAGTAAAAGCCATAAAAGAGCAGAGATCATCAGGCATACAAAAAATACCAGATAATTTCTTCTTCTGAAGAAAGCCCAACGATGCGATACTATTTTCGTTAGGGCCATTGAGCAAGGCTATTGAGGGGTTAAGGCTTCGGTGGGAGCACCTGTAGCTACAGCCGTTTTTTCGATACGTAATTTGGCACCGCCTTCGGCTTCAATCAAGAAAGTGGTTTCTGCAACTTCCACAATTTTACCGTGAATACCTCCTATGGTAATTATTTTACTCCCTTTTTCGAGCGAGTCGCGGTACTTCTTAGCGTCTTTAGCTTTTTTCTGCTGTGGCCGTATCATGAAAAAGTAGAATACTACCACTATGAGTAGCATGGGGATTAATGATGAAAGTCCTCCACCTTTTCCGTTGGGATCCATCATTAATAAAGTGTATGTTGAAAGGCTGTTCATGGTTATTCTTCTTCTTTTTTAGCTTTTGGATCGGCTTTAACAAAGCCGGTAATGAATAATTTGGTCATGGCCGGTTCGGTATTCGACGAAACGGTTACCGATTTTATGGCATTGCCCGGTTTGTGGGCCGTGTTAAATACAACATCAATTTGGCCTTGTTTGCCCGGAGCAATGGGCTCTTTAGGCCACTCGGGAACTGTGCATCCACAACTAGCCTGAGCATTCGAAATAACGAGGTCGTTTTTACCGGTATTTGTAAATGTAAAGGTGTGCGCTACTTTTTCGCCTTCCATTACCTCGCCAAAGTTAAAGGTGTCTTTATCAAATTTAATGGCGGCAACCGGAACATCTTCCTTGCCATCGGCACTAGCCGAATTGGTTACAATATCGGTGGTGATTCCGTCTTTTTTGGTGTCGCACGAATTAAGGTACATGCCTCCAAATAGCACCAGAGAAAATAAAACGCTACGCTTCATAGTTGATTTTAAAACTGCCCCAAAGGTATTAAATACCTTGAATTATATGTTGCTATAATTGATGTAAATCAACCTCAAACTTAAAAATTGAATCCAAGCGAAACAAAGGCATTTCGTGCTTCTGCCGGCAGGATGCCTGGCCCAGGGTAACCGCCTGCCCGGCGCGTAAAGTAGCGTTCGTTAAGCAGGTTGTTCACGCCCGCTTTAATAATAAACTGCTTTAATGAATAGGATACATTAACATCGGCTACGGTATAGGCCGGAATCAAGCCATCGTTGCCGTTTGCCGAACTTTCGGTATTGTTATCGGCGCTTGCAAAAACTTCGGCAGTATGCGAAATCTGCCCTCCCAATTCAAAAGAGCGCCATTTAAAGTTTAAGCCGCTGCGCAAAATCCACTCGGGTGCGTATTCTACCTTATTTCCTCTAAGTTCTGTGGTTTCAATTATGGAGTTGTTCAATTTGGTCTTAGGCAAACGGGTGTATTCAGCATTTTGAAAGGTGCCTGAAGCGAAGATTTTAACGTCCCACTCTTTACAGCAACCGGGCTGTATCATTTTGGGAATGGAAATTTCCATCAGATATTCAACACCCATCGAAACCGAAGTGCCCATATTGGTTCTGAATTGGCGCGTGCCTCCTGCGGGACCGGCAATGGCCAGTGTGCCAATACGATTGTTGTACAGCAAGTAAAACAAGCTGAGATCTGTGTATAGCCAGTTTTTACGCTGTCTGTAGCCCAGTTCGGCCGTGTAGCCCGATGCATCTTTTAGTTCAGCATCAACTGTATCGGTAGTTGCGGGTGGCGTTAAATCGGAATACAAAACAGGTCTGAAATTTTTATTCAATCCTCCGTAAATCTCAGCTTCTTCTTTCATTTTGTATTCTGCCGAAAATCCCCCCAACAATACAAATCGTGTTTGAGGTGCTTCATCAAAAGGTATGGCCTCATCGTTTACCATTCCAAAACGACCATTGGCCTGTTGAGTTAGCATTTCAACCCGAAAGCCTGGGTTGAGCGAAAAGCGTTTTCCTATTTTAAATTGGTTTTCCGCAAAAAAAGCTGCATTGGTGGTCATGAAGCGGAGATCGCGTTTAAATTCGCTTTCGGGTTCAAGGGTAAGATCAAAATCTTTTCCGTTGCTGCCTTTTCCGTCCTGCCTTCTGTGTGTATTTCCTTTAAAGTAGCGTATGCCGGCAGCCAGGAAATGCGTGTTTTTTGCCATGCGCCAGTTTTTTCGAAAACGTAATTCAGAACCATAATTTTGGTATGTATCACTGTCTACGCGTCGATTAGTATAAACGCCCGTTGCAGTATTCAGTGTGTCGGGGTGTAGGAGGTCAGCCGTAAATCCCACCGAATTACGTTCGCCGATGAGGCCAAAAATACTTAAGGTAAAGGAGGTGGTTGAATCGGGTTTGAAACTCAACTCCACCTGAGGTATTATCCAGGGCACGTTAAACCAATTTCTGCCGCGTAGGCTCCTTGCCGGATCGAGTGCGAATAGGCTGTCGGTGAGGCCACCTGCTTGCTGGTTTATGTAATTTAGCCGCGTAAATTCAGCACTCAGTTTAAGTTTATCTGAAACATCGTATCGCGCCTTAAAAAAAGCATTGTGTGTGGTATAAGCGCTGTTCTGCCGCCATCCGTCTGCTTTTCTGAAATGATAGTAACCATGGGCGCTAAATCGTTTGCCGCTAAATTTAAGGGCGTTGTAACTGCTCATCATCCCAAAGCTACCAAGGGTTTGAATCGTTTTTCCATGAACAGCATTATCACCCTCGGGAGCATCAATAACATAATTTAGTAGGCCGCCAAACTGCGGTCCATATTGCAACGATGCAGCTCCTCGAATGATCTCTATGCGTTTAACAGCCTCCATCGGCGGGTTGTAATAGGCTTCGGGGTATCCAAAAGGATCAGAAGAAATATCATATTGATTTTGTCGTACATTAAATTCCCAGCTGCGATTGGGACTTAAGCCTCGGGTTGCCACATTAACTTGTGTTCCTGACCCATCGTTTTCCCATACCTGTATTCCCGCCACTCGTGCAAAAACCTGTCGCGAATTGTTGTTTACCAATGAAATATTTTGACTGGCTACATCTACAATTTCTACCTTTTTACCGGCAAGGAGCATCATACCGTTCGTATCTTCTGGAAATCGAATGGATCTTGCCACAACACTGCTTACCTCGATGGTTTTTAAACGGTTGGTGTCGGTTAGCATACTAAGGTTGGTTTGTGCCCACACATGCATGCCGCAGAGGCAAGCGAACAAAGTAAAAATCCGAAGTTTCATAACCCTTATTTAGATTAATTCTAAACAGCTGCAAACCTAAAGTATGATTCTTAATGAAGCAAATTTAATTTAGAACAATTCTAAATTAATTATAAACATGTCTAAAAATCAGTGTTTTCGATAATTCTTTATGTGAAGACGTGCACGTTCTTTGAATACGTACCTTTGCGACTCATGAAAACCAAAACGCTGAAAAAGAACAAGGTTAATGTGGTAACCTTAGGATGTTCGAAAAATCTTTACGATTCGGAGGTGCTTATGGGCCAGCTTAAGGCAAATCGCTTCGATGTAGTGCATGAATCGGGCGACGATGACGCAGGCATAGTCATTATAAATACATGCGGTTTCATCGATAACGCCAAGCAGGAGAGCATCGATACTATTTTACGTTTTGCCGAGGCCAAAGAGCGCGGTCAGCTCAATAAGGTTTATGTTACCGGCTGCTTGAGTGAGCGCTACAAACCCGAACTTGAGAAAGAAATTCCGGAGGTAGACGCATGGTTCGGAACCCGCGATCTTCCTCGACTGCTTAAGACGCTAAAGGCCGATTATAAGCATGAACTCGTAGGAGAACGTTTGCTCACTACGCCGGCTCATTTTGCTTATTTTAAAATTTCTGAAGGCTGTGATCGCCCCTGTTCGTTTTGCGCCATCCCGCTCATGCGCGGTGGGCATGTGAGCATTCCGATGGAGCAATTGGTAGATCAAGCCAAAAATCTTGCACGAAACGGTACGCGTGAGTTGTTATTGATTGCGCAGGATTCTACCTATTACGGGCTCGATATTTATAAAGATCGAAAACTCGCCGAACTCATGCGCCGCCTATCCGATGTTGAAGGTATTGAATGGATCAGACTGCACTATGCCTTTCCTAGCGGCTTTCCGCTCGATGTGCTGGAGGTGATGAACGAACGAAGCAACATCTGCAATTATCTCGATATGCCCTTGCAGCACGTGAGCAATACTATGTTGAAATTGATGCGGCGCGGCACCACCCGAGAAAAAACTACTGAATTGGTGAATACCATCCGCAGCCGTGTTCCTGGTATTGCATTGCGTACAACACTTATTTCAGGTTTTCCGGGCGAAACCGAGGCCGATCATCAAGAAGTGATAGAGTGGATACAGCAGATGCGTTTCGAACGTCTTGGCGTGTTTACATACAGCCACGAGGAGCAAACGCATGCCTATTCGCTTCACGACGACGTGCCCGCCGAGCTTAAACAACAACGTGCCGCCGAAATTATGGAGGTGCAGGAGGGCATTTCAGCTTCGTTGAACGCCGAAAAAGTAGGTAAGGTCTTTAAAACACTCATCGACCGCAAGGAAGGGGGCTATGTAATTGGCCGAACCGAATTCGATTCGCCAGAAGTGGATAACGAAGTACTGATTGAGGCTAGTAACGCCCAATATTTATCTCCCGGCTCGTTTGTGCAGGTGCGTATTGATCGGGCTGAGGCTTTCGACCTTTTTGGAACTCCCGTTTAACTTATTGATCGTTACTAATATTCTAAATGGCGCGTAAGGCATTGGAACCAACGTTTTCTGTTCCCCTTTCTGATTCAGGCCTGATTAGCCGGATCGCAGCCGATTATTGTAAAGACGATTCGTTTTTTCATCCGCTTCGAACCACATCGCCCATCAATCCCGATTTCGATGCACTTATTGCGCAGCGCCGGAAATTTGATGAGCAAAAGCGTGTGTTATTGGTAGATGTGCTCAAAAAACAATATGCCGATTCCGGAATTTTAAATGAATCCAGCGAAGCCACGATCAATAAATTGCTTCAGCAAAATACATTTACGGTAACCACGGGGCAGCAGGTCGGCCTTTTACTGGGTCCACTCTACACACCGCTTAAAATATTATCGGCTGTGTCCTTATGTACCGACCTAAAAAAGAAACATGCAGATAACGACTTTATTCCTGTTTTCTGGATGGCCACCGAAGATCACGATATTGACGAAATTCGGTCGTTTACCATACGGGGTAAAAAATATACCTGCCCAATTGAGTATAAAGGATCCGCAGGGCGTATGCCTTGTTCTGCTATTTTGGAGTGGCTGCAACAAACAGATGTTTTTTCGATTATTCCCAATTGGCGTGAGCTTCTTACTGCCGCTTATTCATTGCCCACGTTGGCCATGGCTACTCGATACCTGGTGCACCATTTGTTTGGCTCGTATGGAGTACTTTGTATCGATGCCGATGACGCATCATTAAAGTCATCGTTTGCAGACATTATAGAGGAAGATATCTTTAACGGCCACAGTTATGCACTTAGCCGAACTGCCATTGATGGTATAGCACAGCGCTACCCTGTGCAATTGCAAGGGCGTGACATCAATTTTTTTTATTTACGGGATAATTACCGCGAGCGCATAGAAAAGGAGGCAGTGGGATTTAAAACTGCGGATCAAGGTTTTACTTGGGATGCTGATGCATTAGCAACAGAGATCCACGTGCATCCGGAGCGTTTTTCGCCCAATGCATTGACGCGGCCGGTGTATCAGGAACATTTGCTCCCCAATATTGCCTGCTTTGGCGGTGCTGCCGAAATTGCCTACTGGCTCGAGCTAAAGGCAGTAATGGAGCATTATTCGGTAGGATATCCGGCGCTTCTGCTTCGTAATTCTGCAGTGTTGTTGGATGGCGCATCCTTCCATCGCCTCGAAAATTCCGGCTTTAATTGGGCCGATCTTTTTCTACCGCTGATTGATCTTGAACGCCGTAAACTTTTAAATGAATCGCAAGGGGTACTCGATCTAACCAATGAACTTAAAGCCTTTGATGCCATGTTTAATCGCATCGAGGAGAAGGCATCTGCTGTAAATCTTCCCACCAAACATTCGGCAATGGCCATGCAGATGAGGCTCAAGAAACAACTCGATAATTTCCAGAAAAAAATGTTGCGCGAGGCCCGAAAAAAGGAAGCTGCGAGCTTAAGTCAAATCCGCGCCGTATACGCCACTGTTTTCCCGAATGGTGCGCTTAGCGAACGAAGCGAGAGCCTGTTTACGTATATGAGTTCAGAAAATTCCCAATTGCTCAAATTTCTTTTGGCAGCTATGAGCTCCAATGGAAATTTGTTAGTGATGTGCAGATGGCATGATGATTTATCCTAAATTCACCCTCATATTTTATGGCGTATGCGTAAACTTTACTTATTACTTTTCTCCTTTTTAAGCCTGGGAACATTAAGCGCCCAAAATTGCATCGAAGTAGAAACTATCTTAGTAAATGCCTGTGATGATGCATTTTCAAGTCCGGAGGGTTTAAACGAAATGTTTCGTTTTAAAGTGGGTGCCAACCCAATTAATATTTCAGACATTCAAATCGTTAACGGTTGGCCTTCTCAGGGTGTAAACACCTTGCCCTTTAATGGTTTTGTTCAAAATATATCCACTGCAGCAAAAACCACAGAATTAAACAACACTATAACCAACTCATGCGGTTATCTTATCGAACCGCCTCAGGGTCTCATTCCTGCAGGCCGTTCTGTTTTAGCTATAACCAGCTACGAAGTTTCTGTGGCACTTAACTCATTTGCAAATCTCACCGATACACTCTATGTTATCTACCATCAGCATACCGGGCAGGGTGGGGGACATTTTTTAAACTACAATACCGGAGCTCCTCAAGAGCAAACGCTGCGCATTCAGGTAAATGGCAACTTTCCTTGTTATGAGGAGGTAACCTATTTAAGAGGCAGTTTGGTAGATGGCAATGGCAATAATACCGATCAAAACGGGGCATTTGTTGATTTTACGCCCGATGGGCAGCCTACCTACGGCAATACCAGCTGCCAGGCACCGTTTCAGCCATTTTCGGCCGAATGGACCAATCCCGGGCCTTTTTGCCAAACCAGCGCTCCTATTGATCTTAACAGCCTTATAACAGGTACTGCAGGAGGTACGTGGTCGGGTCAAGGCGTGAGCGGTTCAACCTTCGATCCATCGTTGGTGAGCGGAGCCATTGATATAACCTACACCGTAGTTCCCACAAACGATTGTAATACCCAAACTGCCAGTGTAACCCAAACCATTAACGTAAGTGGAGCTGTTGATGCCGCGTTTAGCAATCCGGGTGTTTTGTGCGGCAGTCAAGGTGTTTTAAACTTAACAACACTTTTAACAGGCACT
>JBILCR010000058.1:0-8630 GCA_044353055.1 Flavobacteriales bacterium | reverse complement strand
CCCTTAACGGCGATTGTTACCGATTTGATTTGTGTGTTGGTGATAAGCGTTTGTCTAACTGCGAATTAGGAATGCCTGGAAGGCACAACCTTGAGAATGCTGTGGCTGCGGCCGGAATTTGCTATATATCGGGCATTAGTGAGGATAGCATACGCAAGGCATTGGGTACGTTTCGAGGGGTGAAGCGTCGTTTTGAGTACATCATACGAACCAAGGATCAAATATTTATTGATGATTATGCCCACCACCCTGCAGAGCTGCGGGCATGCATCGAATCTGTAAGGGCGCTATATCCAAGCAAACGCATTACCGGTGTGTTTCAGCCTCATCTTTTTAGCCGAACGCGCGACTTTATGGCCGGATTTGCTGAAAGTCTCAGCTTGTTGGATGAATTGATATTGCTGGAAATTTATCCGGCTCGTGAGGTTCCCATACCGGGCATTAGTTCGGAGGCATTACTTCGACTAATTAATAAGATACCTGCTCAACTTTGCGCAAAACAAGAGTTGACCGAACGCATTAGAGAATGCAATCCAGAGGTGTTGTTAACCCTTGGAGCTGGTGATATCGATGCATGGGTTCAACCCATAAAAAATATTTTGGAGGGCGAACGTTTATGACAAAAAAGCAGTGGGTCATTCGTTTGTTGGGGGCAATAGCCTTTTTTGCCTTGCTCGTTGTGTTATTTGGCTTTGTGGGTTCTAAACGCAATCATCAGCTTTTGAAACACATTCAAATTACGGTGGCAGACGAACCTGATGTACGGTTTTTATCTGATGCCGACATACTGCAATTACTTAAGGACAAACAACTCGTTGCACAGGATATTTCGCTTGAGGCCGTTGATTTAAATAAGATTGAAAACGAATTACTTAACCATCCTGCCATAAAGATGGCCGAAGCACACACCTCGCATGATGGCCACCTGTATGTTAAGGTAGAACAGCGCAAGCCTTTATTTAGGGTTATTGATGTACGCGGCAATAACTACTACATCGATGAGGACGGCGAATATATGCCGCTTCAGAGCAGTTATACCTGCAGGGTTCCTGTAGCAACCGGTCTCATTAATGATAATTTTTCAATTAAGGGAATGAACGTAAGCGCCATTACAGCCAATGATTCGATAGCAAAATTGGCCGTAGTAGATGATTTGTATGAATGGATGCGTGAAATCCGAAAAGACGACTTTCTCACTGCACTTACAGAGCAGCTCAACGTGCAGGAAGACGGAACTATTGAACTTATTCCCAAAACAGGCCCCGAGTCAATCATTCTCGGAAGTGCTCAATTGGCAGACGACAAACTTAAACGACTTAAAACATTTTATACTAAAGCACTGCCGGCCGTTGGCTGGAATACTTACCGAACCATCAATCTCCGATACAACAACCAAATAGTTTGCACCCCAAATACATTTTAATCTATGGAATCAGAAATAATCGTAGGCCTTGACATTGGCACCACCAAAATTGTAGCCATGGTAGGCCGTCGCAACGAGCACGGTAAAATTGAAATTCTGGGCTACGGAAAAACCGCTTCAATTGGAGTAATGCGAGGTGTTGTGGCCAATATTGACAAAACGGTTCAGAGCATCCGAACGGCCGTTGAAGAGGCTGAAAACAATTCAGGTGTAGAAATAAAACTGGTAAATGTAGGTATCGCCGGGCAGCATATAAAAAGCCTACAGCACAACGGTGTGCTGATGCGCAAATCGTACGATATTGAAATTACCCAGGATGATATTGACCAATTAACGCAGGATATGTGCAAACTGGTTATGCCGCCGGGAGAGGAAATCATTCACGCCTTGCCTCAAGAATACAATATTGATCAGCAGAAAGGCATTAAAGAGCCTATTGGGATGTGTGGAATCCGTATGGAGGCCAATTTCCATATTATAACTGCACAGATTGCAGCAGCGAAAAATATCTATAAATGTGTATCGCGTGCCGAACTTGAAACCGAAAGTTTGATCCTTGAGCCTTTGGCATCGGCCGAAGCCGTATTAAGTCCTGCGGAAAAAGAAGCAGGAGTTGCCTTAGTAGATATTGGAGGGGGCACTACAGATATTGCCATTTTTCAGGACGGCATTATTAGGCATACAGCCGTTATTGCTTTAGGTGGGGACATTATAACCGAAGATATCAAGGAGGGATGCACTATAATTAAAGACCAGGCCGAAATGTTGAAAGTACGCTTTGGTTCGGCATTGGCTACAGAAAGCAAAAACGAGGTGGTGGCTATTCCTGGTCTCAAGAATAGAGCTCCAAAAGAAATTTCGGTTCGAACCTTAGCCAACATTATTCAGGCACGCATGGAGGATATTATTGATCATGTGTACTACGAGATTAAAAATTCGGGCTTTGAAAAAAAGTTGATTGCAGGAATTGTTTTAACTGGCGGTGGGGCTAAGCTTAAGCATGTAACCCAGCTCATGGAATACATGACCGGAATAGAAACCCGCGTGGGATTGCCGAATGAACATTTAGCCAAAGGCACCGAAGAAATAGCCTCGCCCATGTACGCTACATCTATAGGATTGGTAATTAAGGGTTTTGAAAAAAACGACATGCTTAAAAACAACAAGTCCTTAACCAACGAGGTTCCAGAAATTATAAGTCAGCCAACGATAAAGGGCGGTAGTTTTTTAAGCTCCTTTTACGAAAAGACCAGGAAATTTTTTGAAGAAGACAATAATAAAAACTCATAACAACAACCATTTTAAAACCACAAACTATGTCAGAAACAACAAACTTTAACCTCAATTTTGCCTTGAGCAACGAAATGGGTTCTATTATCAAAGTAATTGGAGTGGGTGGAGGCGGCTCAAATGCTGTAAACCACATGTACAAGCAAGGCATTCATGGTGTTGATTTCATTGTGTGCAATACCGATGCTCAGGCTTTGGAGTCGAGTCCTGTACCCGTAAAATTTCAGCTTGGATATACATTAACCGAGGGGCGCGGCGCTGGATCTAATCCTGAGAAAGGCCGAAATGCGGCAATCGAGAACATCGAGGAGATTAAACGATTGATTTCAAACGGTACAAAAATGGTATTTATCACTGCAGGTATGGGCGGGGGCACAGGAACAGGCGCCGCACCGGTTATTGCCGCAGCTGCAAAAGAACTGGGAATCCTTACCGTAGGTATCGTTACTATGCCGTTTATGATGGAAGGCGTAAAAAGAAAACAACAAGCTGCTGAGGGCATTGCCGAACTTAAAAAAGCAGTGGATACACTCATCATTATCTCGAACGATAAATTGCGTGAATTATGTGGTAATTTATCGGTGAGTGCAGCATTTGCCAATGCCGATAATGTATTAACCATTGCGGCCAAGGGTATTGCTGAGATTATTACTGTAACTGGCTATGTTAATGTTGACTTTGCTGATGTTCAAACCGTGATGTCGAGCGGAGGAACTGCAATAATGGGTTCGGCTACTGCCGAAGGCGAAAATCGTGCATTACGCGCTGTTGAAATGGCCTTGTCGTCACCGCTACTTAACGATAACAAAATAACAGGGGCCAAGCATATTCTCATTAATATAACTGGGGGTGAAAAAGAAATTTTACTCGATGAAGTGGGCGAAATTATTGATTATGTTCAGGAAGAGGCAGGCAAAACGGCCAATGTGATTTTTGGTACCGGTTCGGATATGACCTTAGGCGACAAAATCAGCGTAATGCTTATCGCTACCGGATTCGACAGCCAAGAGCAGAACCAAGAGCGTGTTGTAAAAAAACTCGATGCCATTACCGATGAACCTACGTTAAAAGTGCCGCAATTGCGCAGCCCTTTAATCCATCGTCAGGTGGAGCCTGCCGTTATGCCTGCTCCAGATCCCGATGAGGAGCTACTCGTTGGAAGGACCGAGGATAATCCCTTATTGCAATTTGAAGTGCGCAATGTATCTGAAGAAGAGGTTGAGCGCATCGAGGATGGCGGAAATGAAAATCTGCGTATGTCGAAAGAGCGAGCCAACAATCTGAGGAATATCAACGTGCGCTTACGTCCGCCTCAAACAGTTTCTGAAATGGAAAGTGCACCTGCATATCGTCGTAAGGGGGTGAAATTAGATTCGGTGCCACATTCCTCTGAAAATAATTTTTCGCGCTTTGTGCTTACCGAAAACCCAGCAAATAATTCTATCGAAATCCGTCAGGAGAATTCATTCCTGCATGATAATGTTGACTAAATAAAGCATATAACACTTCGTTTAGAAGTTCGGCGGTAGTGGTTTTCCGCCGTTCTTCAAAGCGAAATCATTTGTAAACTATGAGTTTAGAACAAAGAATTAACGACGATATTAAATTGGCGATGCTGGCCCGTGAAAAGGAAAAGCTAGAGGCTTTGCGTGCCATTAAATCTGCTGTGTTGCTCGCCAAAACGGAGAAGGCAGGAGCCGCTCTCGATAGCGACACCGAAATAAAAATGCTTCAAAAAATGGTGAAGCAACGCCGCGAATCGGCCGAAATTTACACCGGTCAAGGCCGGTCTGATATGGCGGATGCCGAATTGTTTCAAGCCACTATAATTGAAGCATACCTTCCCGAACAGCTTTCAGAAGATGCCGTAACGGAAATTATAAAGCAGATCATCTCTGAAATCGGCGCTTCAGGCACTAAAGATATGGGTAAAGTTATGGGATTGGCAAATCAGAAACTAGCCGGAAAGGCCGATGGAAAGACAATTGCAGCAATTGTGAAAGCCATGTTGGGAATGTAATTATCTGGTTGTTGTTAAAACGCCCCGTCTTGCTGCCGGGGCGTTTTTTTATGCCCAATTCTAAGGTGTATTCGATACTACAGGCTAGAATCATAAACCTCTTAAACGTTTTAAACAGGTATAAACGTTTATTAATGGCTGTATGCAGAATAGGAAGTAGCTTCGCGCTGGGAAGGGGGGGATAGGATTCCTACAAAATCAATTATTACTATTCAAATATTCTTTCCAACAGTCCTGTGAACATCTTTTGGATGCCATATTTTAATGGCTACTCGATTCAAGTTTTATCTGTTTTTGGATTTTAATCCATTAAAAATCAGAAATCGGTTTTCTTTTGAAATTCGTCAATTGTATTATTATCAATAGTGTACGTAGAATATTTTTCAAATTTTAAGAAACCCTAACTTTAATTATTTCGTGATTTTTTAATATTTATTTCCGTAAAGCCTCATAATTCAAGGTTTTTATTGCGAGCCGCTACTATCTTAAGCTAAAACTTACAAATGGACTAAAATCGAGTAACAGCAAGGGTTTAAGCTTCGTATTGCATGCTACAAGCGAAAAAAGCAACGTAGCATATCATGAACCCCTTAAAAACCTATTGGCTGATAATAATTACAGTAATACAGGTTTCTTTGCTTCAGGCACAGGGCTCAAATACATGCGCCGGAGCAAACGCTTCACCCATCAATCTTCCATTTTTTGCAAACAATCAGTCTACTTGTGGCGACCTAAACGATTATACCGGCTCCAACGGTTGTGCTATTCCCAATAGCGGTAATTATTATGGGGGGCAGGATTGGTTATACAGCTTTACACCCAGCCAGAACGGCTATGTTTCCATTACACTTAACGATATTCAAGCTTCCGGAACGGCGTATCCCACCATTTCGCTTTTCAGCGCTTGCCCCGGAACGGCGGGCGCCTGTATGGGTTTTACCCAGTGCAATATGTGGCAGGGCGGTGGCTCGCTGCTCGAATATGTTGAAGCCGGCCAGACATATTTCCTGCTTGTTGATGCTTACACGTGGAGCAGTTATTTCGCAAACTGTTATCAGTTCGATTTGTCGGTGCAGTTAAATTCAATTAATGTGCAACCGGCTTGCAGCAATATAAATTTTAACAACGGCAATTTAAACGGATGGTATGGAACGCGTGGAGTATCGTTAACGGGTTCGGCTAATGCCATTACACCTACCTATTCGGCAACATCTTTTGGATTGTTGAACGGACGCCAAACCATTATGACCGGCGGGAATGACCCCTGTGCCGGATTTCCTCGTGTTGACCCTCAGGGCGGTCCCTTTTCGGTTCGTTTGGGTAATAATAATGTGAATTCTGAGGCCGAACAGCTCATGCAAACCTTTATGGTGAGCGAAACCAATAACAGCTTTACTTACCGGTATGCGGTGGTTTTTGAGGATCCCGGTCATGCCTCTTTTGAACAGCCGTTTTTCAGAGCCTTGTTGCGCGACCAAAACGGGAACATCATTCCTTGCTCTGATTTCGTGGTTTCGGCTGCGGCCGATTTACCCGGGTTCTTTAATTCAACAACGTGTACAGGTGTTGTATACAAACCCTGGAGCACCGTAAACGTGGATTTAACCAATTACATCGGCCAGCAGGTTACCGTAGAGTTCACTACCGGTGATTGCAGCCAGGGTGCGCATTACGGTTATGCCTATATCGACGCTAATTGCGCTCCTTCTATGCTTGCAGCCTTGTCTGACACACTTTGCATTGGCCAGTCAACGGTGTTAACAGCGCCATCGGGTTACGAAAGCTACACCTGGATCCCCGGCAATCAAACTACCACCAGCATTACCGTTACTCCAGCCGCTTCAACTACCTATCAGCTTAACCTGGTTGCTTACAACGGCTGCCTCAGTCAGTTTCAGATTCCTGTAACCGTGGCTCCGTATCCGCAGGCTTCGTTCACGGCTACAAGTCCCGCATGCGATGAGCCTGTGCAACTGCAAAATACCTCAACACTTTCAACCGGAACGTTAAGTTCGGTTTCGTGGTCAATTCCCGGAGCCTTGCCCGCTTCGTCCAACCAAAATTCCCTCAGTGTAAATTATCCGGGTGTAGGTCCTGCTACCTTCCCGGTTACCTTGCAAGTAAGCAGCTCGGTGGGTTGTACGTCAACGGTTACTCAAAACGTGAGCCTTCCTGCTTGTGCGCTTAGCGTGCAAATAAGTGGCGATACACTTTGTGCCGGCGATTGTTACACCGTAAATCCCGTAATTAGTTCAGGCACGCCTCCGTATTCCTATTTATGGTCTGATGGTTCCACGGGATCAAGTCTTACGGTGTGTCCAAATTCAAGTCAAACCATCTCGTTAACGGTAACTGATGCCGCCGGAAATATAGACTCAGATGCTGTTGTGGTTGCAGTAGCCGCTGCTCCAGTATTTAACGGTACAGTTATCAATCCAAGTTGTAACGGTTTTAATAATGGCAGTATCGTTTCTAATCCCAGCGGAAATGCGCCATTGGCTTTTTCATGGAACACGGGCGCCACTAGCGCTTCATTAAACGGCCTTGCTGCTGGATCTTACGCGCTAACAATAACTGACCGTTTCGGATGTACATACGACTCGATGTACACACTCAATGCGCCGGCAGCATTAACTGCGGGAATAAATGCGCAACAAAGCACGTGTGGCCAATCAAATGGCTCTGTACAGGTAATTAACGTAGGAGGTGGAACTGCACCGTATGTATATAGTTTGAATGGCGGGCAGGCGCAATCCTCAGCTGTTTTTAATAATCTGGCTGCCGGCACCTATTCAATTTTGGTAACCGATGCGCAGTCGTGCAGCACTACACTTTCTGCAACAGTAGCAAATACCTCGGGCCCCACGCACGCCATTTTTTCTGCCTTCAATACCTCATGCGGTTTGGCTAATGGCAGCATTCGCCTCAATCAAATTATTGGTGGCACGGCGCCGTTTACCGTGCAATTAGGAGGTTCATCGTTTTCATACACCGGTGGAATTATTGATTTTCCTCAGTTAAATGCTGGCAACTATACATTAATTGTTATCGATGCAAATGGTTGTACGCTCAACACGCCTATTTCATTATTGAACACTTCGGGCCCTACAGCGCTTAATTTGAATACAAATCCCGCAACGTGTCTCGAGAATAACGGGCAGATACAGATAATTTCCGTTCAAGGGGGATCGGCTCCATATGCTTACGCTTTAAATGGGGGGCAATTTTTATCACAGACGGTTTGGCCAGGATTGGCGGCCGGCAATTATACCATCGAAGTTACGGATGCTAATGGGTGTAACGCCGACACCTCGATCTCAATATCAGCGCTTCCTATGCTTGAAATTGCGGCTCAAACCTTACAGAACGTACAATGTTTCGGCGGTCAAGATGGACAGGTCTCCGTGTCTGCCTCGCAAGGTGCAGCTCCCTTTACTGTATTGTGGAGCAACGGCTCAGCCTCATGGAGTGTAAATGGCTTGTCGGCTGGCAATTATTCGGTAAGCGTTACCGATGTAAATGGATGTTTGGCCACTGCTTCTCTTAGCGTAAATCAGCCCGAAATACTCAACCTGGAACTTTCGGCGCTTCCTGCTTTATGCGGCAATGCAAACGGCCGCGTTATGGTGAATGCCACTACCGGCGGAATGCCTTCATACACCTACAGTTTAAACAATGGTCCTTTCCAACCTGCAGGGGTGTTTTTAGACTTAGCAGCCGGTAATTATTCGGTAGTGGTTCAGGATCAAAACGGCTGTTCTGCTGCGGCAACTGCTGTTGTAGATGCTATTGGTTTTCCACAACAATTAATTACCTCACTCGATGCGGCAAGCTGCGGTCAGGCTAATGGTCAGATTAATCTCGAATCCGTTATTGGAGGAGCTGCGCCTTTCTCGG
>JBILCR010000421.1:0-2514 GCA_044353055.1 Flavobacteriales bacterium | reverse complement strand
ACCAATTTCTCGGTTAAAATCAGAATCCTTCGTAGCTCATATACCGATTTACTGGATGCGTCTAACCCCCATCTATCACCTTTTAGGCCGGGTATGTCGGCCACCGTTGAGATACTTACTCACACTGAACAAAACGTTTTGTCGGTTCCAATTATGGCCGTTACCACGCGAAGTGCAGTTGATGCAAAAGCAACAGAAGCCGATGCACCGCTCGATGAAGTGGTGTTTGTTTATAAGAACGGTAAGGTGAAAATGCAAAAAGTAAAAACCGGAATTCAGGATATGAACTACATACGCATTATTGAGGGACTTAAACCCAACGATGAAATTGTTTCGGGGCCATACTCTGCTATTTCAAAAACTCTAAAAGACAGTATGGAAGTTCAGGTGGTGGACGCCTCTGAGCTATACAACGCTCAGAATCAATAATGAAGAGCATTTTACTTATTGAAACCTCTTCTGAATTCTGTTCCCTTGCATTGGGAAAAGGCGGCGAAATACTGGCACAGGCTACATCTGATGAGGCATTTAAGCATGCCGAACATTTGTTTTTACAATTACATACGCTCACCAAGGAGGCTCACATAACATTTAGTGAGATTGGAGCTGTGGCCGTATCAGCTGGCCCCGGCTCATACACGGGTTTGCGCATTGGATTATCGGCGGCTAAAGGTTTTTGCTTGGCCTGGGATGTTCCTCTAATTATGCTTTCGACATTAAAGATAATGGCAGGAGCTTTTTTTCGGAAATTTCCTGATCATAAGGGTGTTTGCGTTCCAATGTTAGATGCCCGGCGAATGGAAGTGTATTACGGTGTATATGATTCAACATTAAAAGCCCTTTCAAAAGATCAGGCACATGAATTAACATCCGATTCGCTTAGTGAATGGATTAGCCATAACCCGGCATTTTTTGGCAATGGCGCTGAAAAATTTAAAGCGCTTTGGACTTCTGAATGGAGCACGTTTGACTTACATTCGAACTGGGCTGCGGCAGATATGGCAGAATTGGCACATGAGGCTTATATCAACCACGACTTTGCCGACCTTGCATATTCAGAACCCGAATATCTTAAACCCTTTTTTACTACGGCAAAGCCAATTGAATAATGAAGGGCAGAGTAATTCGTTCGACGGGGAGTTTTGCTACGGTGCGCACCAACGCAGGAGAAACATTGGAGTGCAAAGTCAGAGGAATATTTCGCTTAAAGGGCATTAGAAGCACAAATCCGGTGGCGGTGGGCGACTGGGTTGAAATTAATGGTGTAGCAGGCGAAACAGCCATAACAGAAATTTATCCCCGCGAGAATTATATCATCCGAAAATCGATTAACCTTAGCAAAGAATCACACATTCTAGCAGCCAATATCGATCAAGCTTTTGTAATTGCTACGCTTCACTCTCCGCGCACCTCATTGGGTTTCATCGATCGCCTGTTGGTTACTTGCGAGGCCTACCATATTGCGGTTGCTATCGTGCTCAATAAAATCGATCTCTACACCAGCGAAAAGGATAAGAAAAATGTGGCCTTCTTTTACGAAGTGTATCATAAGGCAGGGTATCGTATTATAGAAACTTCGGCAGAAAATGGAGTCGGCATCGAAACACTGAAAGATGCCATGCGCGGAAAAGTAAATTTGTTTAGTGGGCATTCTGGAGCCGGGAAATCAAGTTTAATAAATGTGCTCGCTCCGGGCGTGAATTTGCGCACCGGAGCCTTATCGAGTGCACACAACAAAGGACAACACACCACCACCTTTGCCGAATTGCACGAATTGTTCAGCGATACATGGATAATCGATACGCCCGGCATAAAGGAGTTCGGTATGGTTGACATGGAGAAACACGAACTGGGCGGTTATTTCCCTGAGATTGCCTCACTTTCGGAACAATGTAAATTCAGCAATTGCCTACATGTTTCGGAGCCCGGTTGTGCAGTACGTGAGCATGCCGGAACCCATAAATTGCATGCACGCCGGTATGAATCGTACCTCGGAATGCTGGAATCGGATGAATTGAAAAAAATCTGGAAGGATTAATTTGCTAGAGGGTATAGCATTTTACCATCAATTTCAACTTGCTTCTTTAAGATGGGTGCGACTTTATGCATAATTTCCTGCTGCAATACATGCAACAGTTTTTTCTTAACAAAATGCCGATGAACTACTAAACCAACCGATCGGTACGGAACCGGCGCATCGAAATTACGAAGGTGCAGCTTTTCTGACTTCGAAAAATCGCGAACCGCCAATAAGGGAAGTAAGGTTGCCGCATTGTTAGCTTTAACAAAACGCAGCAGACTGTCGATGGAGCCGGCCTTATACTCAAAGTTTAAAATGGTATTGCTCTGCTCCGAGATGAAATCACAAAACTGCAATACCTGAGTACGCATGCAATGGCTGTCTTCCAGCAAACAAAGGTTTTCGAGCTTTACCTTGTTTGCCTTTATACTCTTTTTTGAGGTTTGCACGGCATCGAAATACAAAAAAGGCTCATCATAAAGTCGGTATTCTTC
>JBILCR010000420.1:0-2520 GCA_044353055.1 Flavobacteriales bacterium | reverse complement strand
TTATACAGGCGATGCAGCGGTCGACTTCGAAATTCCGGGTACACTTGGTATCATTCAGAATGCAGCGGTTTGGGACGATAAAAAGGTTCGCACCTATCCTTTATTTACCACGGCCGAAGCATTAGGCGGGAATTTCAAGGTTTCTGGTAAGCTCAATTTTTTACTGCACGATGCGGCCGATTTCTCAGAAGCGCTATTTCGGCTTTTAAAAGAAACCAACTGGGTTTTGGTATTGCGGTCATCGAATATGCATGCGATGCCTGAGTTGAGGCGTTTTGTGGTCGAGTTAATGCAGCGTGGAATTGATTGTCCGATATTGGTATATCGTGATTATACGAACGAAAGCGACGATGCATTTCAATTGTATGCAGCCACAGATTGCGGAGCCTTGTTAAACGACGGTCTCGTTGATGGTATTTGGCTTCAACGGGGAAATATACAGGGAAATCAGAAGTTCATCAACCAAACGGCATTTGGAATTTTACAGGCAGCACGTGCGCGCATTTCAAAAACTGAATACATCTCTTGCCCAAGCTGCGGCCGTACCTTGTTCGATTTGCAGGAAACCACAGCAAAAATTCGCAAGCGTACCGATCACCTCAAAGGATTAAAAATTGGCATCATGGGATGCATTGTGAATGGACCGGGCGAAATGGCCGATGCAGATTTTGGTTATGTGGGCACAGGAGTCGGAAAAATAACCTTATACAAAGGCCGTGAAGTGGTGAAACGTAATGTCGATTCGGAGCATGCAGTCGATGAACTCATCGGATTGATCAAAGAAAATAATTGCTGGGTAGAGCCTTCGGCAGATTAGGGACCTTATTGTTTTTGTACGTAGCGTTGTTTTATCCTGAACACGCGTAACCTTACGTGTAAATTATAAAGGCTAATTATTGTATTTCTTAATGAAAACAAGCGGTTTGAAGCATTTCGGCTTCGAATAAATTTAATTTCTTACACCGGTAAGAAACCGGATTTCTGCGCAGGAAAAAGGCGCAACCGAAAGGGTGTATATAAGGTATTAGTTGCAGATAACACATCAAGCATTTTGCATATGAAAACTTTATACAAACAAATCAAATCTCAAACGATGGTGCTTCGGATTCTATTCGCCGCAGCAATGCTGCTACCGGCTTTTGCTGATGCTGCAAGCTACACATGGACAGGTGCAGTTTCGTCGGCATGGGGTAACGCATCCAACTGGTCGCCTTCAACCGGCACTCCCGATGTTGGCGATGATGTTACCATTCAAACCGGCAGCAACAATCCTACATTTGAAGAGATTGCTGGATTAAACAACTTTACCATCAATTCGGGAACATTGAACTTGAATGGGTTCACACTTACTGTGAGTGGTTCTGCCAATTTCAATGGCGGTTCTATTAACAATGGAGCGGTAAGTTGTTCGGGAACGGTAATCTTTGCCGGCACGACCTTCTCGGTGAACGTAGCTACCAACTCGGCATCGGTTTCGTTCAATGGTTCTACATTTAACAATCCGGTGAGCATTACAAAGTCCGGATCTGGAAGTGTTACATCATCGGGAGGCAACAGCTTCAACAATACATTTTCATTAAACAATACCGGTTCGGGCGAGATTATTTTAGCCAATGTGAACCCCGATAGCTACAAGCAGGATGTAAGTTTTACAAATTCTGGTTCAGGATGGGTTTCTGTAGCACATGTGGCAACAGGAAATTCGTTTGAAGGCAATATTACGTTTTCATCTACTGGATCGAGCCCTGGAATTCGGTTGGGCCAGGGAGGAGGAACCTCAACCCTTGCTACAACAAAATTACTTCAAATAGGAGGCAGCGGGTTCTCGGTAGGCGATTTATACTTGCGTAATTTAACGCAATCGGGCACAACGGCTCAGTCGTTAACATTAACCGGAACAGCATCACTTTCTCTTAAAACAGGTTGTACATTTAACGCGAACGTTACATTTTCGGCTCCGCAGTTGTTTTTGGATGGCGCCACATTCAATGGTACAGCCAATTTTACTAAATCGGGAGCTGGGAATAATCAAAGTCTGGGAGGAAATACATTTAATGATACAACCACATTTGTAAATTCAGGAACAGGCGAGGTATTGCTCGGGGTAAGTAATCCCGATGATTTCAATGCTGCTGTTACCTTCACACAAAGCGGTAACCAAATGACATATGTAGCACATGGGGCTGCAGGAACCGATTTTGCACAAAACATTACAGTAAATTCAACCGGTTCAAGTAAAGGTGTGCGCTTTGGTCAATCGGGTGGATCTGCAACGCTGGCAAGTGGTCGTAGCATATTAATTGGTGGTTCAGGATTCACTGCTGGCAGTTTACGTCTACGTAATTTTACGCAAGTGGGCACTACCGCTCAAACCATTACACTAAACTCAGGAACTGCAGCAGTTTATCTCGAAACGGGAACAACATTCAATGCCGAAGTAAATTACAAGTTTCCACAGGTGTTTTTGAATGGAGCTACGTTTAACAATACATTAACCATCGAAAAATCGGGTTCTACGGC
>JBILCR010000419.1:0-2522 GCA_044353055.1 Flavobacteriales bacterium | reverse complement strand
TTGTGAAAGGAATTCGCGATTATTTTGAAGCGCAGACTGATTTGCAACACGTAAAACTTATTGGCCCCGGAAGGTTTGGAGCCCAGCTTGAAGGTTCAAAAGATTTTGCAAAGCAATTCATGGCCCGGCATAACATACCCACAGCGGCATATAAAAGTTTTACGAAGAATAGCCTTCAGGAAGGGCTAGGCTTTCTGCAGCAAAATGCCGGACCCTATGTATTAAAAGCTTCGGGCCTGGCGGCGGGTAAAGGTGTTGTTATTATAGAGCAACGCGAAGCAGCACAACAAGAGCTTAAAGATATGTTGAACGGTAAATTTGGTGCAGCAAGCCACACCGTGGTTATCGAATCGTTCTTAAAAGGGGTTGAATGCTCGGTTTTTGTGTTAACCGATGGTAAATATTATTTTATGCTGCCCGAGGCTAAAGACCATAAGCGTATTGGAGAAGGCGAAACGGGTTTGAACACGGGGGGCATGGGCGCATTTTCGCCAGTGCCATTTTGCGACACCGAGTTTATGAATAAGGTAAGAACGCAAATTATTGAGCCCACGATTGAAGGCCTTCACAAAGAAAGTATCGCCTACACGGGCTTTATTTTCTTCGGCTTGATAAATGTGGAAGGAAATCCATTTGTGATTGAATACAATTGCCGCATGGGCGATCCCGAAACAGAAGCCGTGTTACCTCGCGTAGAAAATGACTTGCTTGATGTTTTCGAGGCCTTGTTTTCAGGAAAATTGGGGGAAATTGAACCTTTGGTTTCTAAGCAGGCATCTGCCACTGTGGTGGTGGTTTCGGGCGGATATCCCGAGGCCTACGAAAAGGGAAAAGTCATCCATGGCTTGGAAAAAGTGAGCGATGGTCTTGTATTTCATGCAGGAACTCGGCAACATAACGACAATATAGTTACTTCAGGAGGCCGTGTGCTTGCATTTACGGGCATGTCAGATACTCTTGAAAGGGCCGTATCCATTTCGTACGAGCAAATCAATAAAATATGCTACGAGGGCATTTATTACCGAAAGGATATTGCTAAACTTTGACCGTTAATTCAGTTTAAAAATCCTTTTCCATAAAGGTTTTTCATATTCTTCGTAGGAATAATTATAGGCATAAGAATATCCATATCCTGTGGTTTTGGATGTGTCGTTAAGCAATAAGGCCATGTTAGGTAATTTTTTATCCCTATGGAACGATTCAGGAATATGCAGGGTTCCTTTATCGGTATACCCGGCGCGAACAAGATAAATAACCGCATCAGCATATTGGGCGGCAAGCAGAGTATCTGTAACCAGGCCAGAAGGTGCGGTGTCAACCACAATGTAATCAAAGCGCAACTTTAGAGTATTAAATACCTCGCCTACCCTTTCAGTCATGAGTAACTCTGCTGGATTAGGCGGCACATCGCCAGCCGGAAGCACAAAAAGATTATCAAAGTCCTTCATCGGAAAAATAAAATCATCTACGGCACTTTGGCTATCAATTAAGTGATTCGTTAATCCCTTACGATGCGGCAAACCAAGATAATCTAACAACTTTTGCCTACGTAAGTCCAGGCCCAATAAAAGCACTTTTTTGCCGGAGGCCGCAAATATGGCAGCGAGATTGATCGCCACAAAAGTTTTGCCTTCTCGCGCTAAGGTTGAGGTAACAAATAATATCTGCCCATCGCTTTTATTGTGGTCTAGTAAAAAGGCGATGTTAGTTCTTATGGAACGAAATGCTTCTGATAATTGAGATTTATCGTTTTGCTTTACGGCTAATTTATTGACCCCTCGGGCATTGGGTATTGCCCCTAAAAAGGGAATGTTTAATTTGTTTAAAGCTTCCTTATTACGAACCTTAGTATTGAAGAGACTTAATATATAGATTGCCAATACGGGTATCAGCACACCAAAGAACAATGCCAATCCAAAATACAATTTTCGGTTGGGGCTTACAATTTTACCTGAGCTGTATGCCGCATCAATTACCTTAGCATTTGAAACGGTAACTGCCAGTGCAATAGCAGTTTCTTCGCGCTTTTGCAATAAATAAAGGTATAGTGATTCCTTGATTTGCTGCTGCCGCTGAATTTCTCTTAATTCTCTCTCCTTTTTGGGAAATGTTGATATGCGGCTATTAATTTTTGAGTCCTGCTTATTTAACGAAGCCTCTTTTAATTCATAGGTAGAAATAAGATTTGCCAAAGCCGCTTTGATACTTTGGCGCAAACTGCTAATTTGCCCATCAAGGGATACCGCCAAAGGGTTTGAAGAAGAGCTGTTTTTTTCAATCCGATTTCGATTAAGTACGTGCTTGTTGTGTTCATTAATCATATTCACAACGGCATCATCTGTTAAGCCTAAATTTGCAGGCAATAAATCATTATTGTTGACTGATTTATTGAGATTGTTATATACAAAGCGGCTTAACTGGAGCTGAATGTTCGTTTGAATGATTTCCTGCTCAATTTTTGATTCGCTGGCTAGGTCTATCTCGGTTTCGGATGGGATATCCACCAAATTGAGCCGCGTTTT
>JBILCR010000418.1:0-2551 GCA_044353055.1 Flavobacteriales bacterium | reverse complement strand
TGTAATCAGGCTTGCTGTACTTTTGAAGTTCTCATGGATGATTCTCATGCCTGAAATTCCACATAACCCCGACAAATTATTCTATACCATAGGTGAAGTTGCCGATATTTTTCAGGTAAACCATTCACTCATACGCTTTTGGGAAAAAGAATTCCCATCCATCAAACCGAAAAAAAACAAAAAAGGAAACCGTTTATTTACTTCTGCCGACCTCGAACTATTTAAACGAATTTACACGCTGGTTAAAGAGCAGGGGTTTACATTGGAAGGTGCCCGGCAGCAATTAAAAACTACGCATTCTAAACCTATCAAGAAATCGAACGAGGAATTAGTACAAAAATTAAAAAGCATTCGAAAAGCCTTGGTAGAACTGAAGGAATCGTTTTAATTATTCTTAAAAATCCCTCAATTAATTAAAAGCTTGCCTGTAGCCGAAGATTAAGTAATCGGTTGGTTAGATAATTCGGGACCCCGTAAAGACGATTTGTTACATCTTTAATCCATAAATAGGAAACCGTATTATTTACGCCCAATAAATTAAATACCTCAAGAGATAGCGAAAGCGCCTTTACATTTTTGAGCCAATTATCTTTTTTATACGGACGATTTGCAGAAATAAAGTGCTTGGTAAAACCAATATCTACGCGTCGATAAGGCGGAATACGCAAGGTATCGCGGTAGCGGTTTAAATCGGGCGGCCCCATCGGGAGACGCGAACCATAAATCAATGTAATTTGCATACTCAAACTCTCGTTGCGCGGCAAATAATCCTGAAAAAACAAACTAAAATTAAAACGCTGGTCGGTAGGCCGCGGGATAAAACCGGGCTCTACACGCACAGAATCGGCTATTGGATCAGACGAATATCCCTTTATAATTTTATCACCCGCAGCATTAAAGTAGTCGAAATAAAAGTCGTTTCGTATGTCCTCCCTGGTTTGCATCAAGCTCATACTAGCCCAACTTTGAACGCCTTTCACAAACTCGCCGTTTACCTTCAGATCCACACCAGCTGCATATCCGTCGCTTAAATTATCGGCATAATACCGCACACGTACATTGTCTATCTCATAAGGCACCAAATTGCGCAGAATCTTATAATAGGCCTCCGAATAAAAGCTAAAATCGCGACCCCATGATTTAAAGGTAAACTCGGCTCCTGTTATAAAATGCCAGCTTTCTTGCGCTTTTACCGACGGATTAATTTGCCCATTAAAGCCGCGTAACTCTCTGTAAAAAGGAGGCTGTGCATAGTGGCCGGCAGCGGCACGAAAGGTAATTTCGCGTTTCCAGAAAAGCGGTCGCATCGAAAATACCATGCGTGGACTCAACAATGTTTGGCCGTTTAAGGTCCAATGATTGGCCCTTAGACCGGCGGTGAGCGAGTATTGCACCGAATCTTGTTTCCAGCGCACTTCGTCTTGTACGTAGGCGTGGTAACGGAACGAATTTAACACCGTATCGCTTTTCAGGTAACTATCTAAAATAATGGCTTCATCTTCGGGCACTTCAAGGGCGTAGGTATGTCCAACAGGAAGGCTATATCCCGCCGAGTCAATCATCTTCCATTCTTTAAGTTCGTCTTGGATGCGCTCATTTTGTGCCCTAATGCCCCAACTCAGAAAGTGGTTGCCCGATGCACGGCTGCCTTTGTGTTCGATATTCGAAACCTGGTAATCGAGGCGGTTGCGAATAAAGGTAAGAAACGAACCTATACCGCGATTAAAAGCCACATCGCCAAAATCTTCACTACCCAAATCGCGCTCCAGTTCATCGATAAAGTAAAAGCCCTCCACATCGGAGCGTTCCGACTCGGTTGAATTAAACGAAGAGGCAATCAGTTTTAAAGAAGTATTTTTATCTGGTCTGAAATGCAGGGTTGCTGCTCCCATGCCAGTGGCAAAGCGGTTTTGCTCCTTGCCTTCGAAAAATACGCGCAGCTGTAACGCCTGATTAATGGTTCCAAACTCGGTCTTCTGGTCTTGTGGAAATACGCGATAATTGTTTACGGCATAATTGCCCAACAAATCAAAATCGATCCGATCGCTTATTGAATAGGTTACAAAGCCTTGAACATCAGTAAATGCAGGACGATATTGTCCATTCACATCCAAACTATTAAGAAGATATTGGGTAGTGCGGTATCGGGCGCCAATCATTCCCGAAAGGCGATAATCCAAAGCGCTACCTTCGAGTTGAATGTTTCCGCCCAAGATGGAAGCCGAAACTGCTCCACCGAAATCTTTGGGGCGCTTGTAGCGAATGTCAAGCACCGAACTCATTTTATCGCCGTATTTTGCTTCGAATCCGCCTGCCGAAAAACGTAAATTTTCAACCATATCGGGATTAGGAAAACTCAATCCTTCCTGCTGACCGGCGCGTACCAAAAAGGGTCTGTAAATCTCCACATCATTTACATACACCAAATTTTCGTCGTAGTTCCCCCCGCGTACCGAATACTGCGAACTCAGTTCGTTATTGGAATAAACGCCGGGTAAGGTTTTAATAGTCATTTCAATACCTCCACCGGGACCTGTTATTGAAGTGATAA
>JBILCR010000417.1:0-2553 GCA_044353055.1 Flavobacteriales bacterium | reverse complement strand
ATGTTTTACCCTTTTCTACACATACAGCACTCGTAGAAGTTACGCGGTTTGGGGCTGAAATTATTGGTGCGGCCGAAGCTGATGCACTGCTTGTAGAATATGTAACAAAACATTTCGGGAACTATTCGATTCAAGGCACAGAGGCAGGGTGTATCCCTATGAGCAATTCAGAAATAGAATCTGCGAATTTGCTCGGGGTGGTGAATTTGGGTGCGCGTAATCACCAAATAAAGCCGAGCACAGGGTATGCATTCAAAAACATGTATAACAATGCGCGCGCACTTGTTGAGAAAATTAAGCAAAATCACCCTATTGAGAATTTGAGCAGGGAGAATATAACAGAACGTAAAGGCCGATATTCATTTTACGATGCATTACTCCTTGATATTTTAAGCTGCAAACCTCAACAAGGGAAGCGTATTTTTAATGCTCTTTTGAAGGGGGTAGAAACGCGGACTATTTTAAAATTTTTGGACGAGAAAACAAGTACCGTTGCCGACCTAAGTATTTTTAAAAAATTGCCGTGGGGGATTTTCCTGAGCACATTGTTTAAACGATGTGCTTTATCCTCAATCATTCGCCCCGTTACTCTTACACTATTAACCCTTGTTTTTTTACTACTGCCGCATCAATCTGCTATAAATAGCTCCTTATCAACAGGATTTATTTGTTTAGGAATGGTCGCTGTTGGAATCCCACACGGGGCTGTAGATCATTTGCTTGAGACCGGTACATGGGATGTAAAAATTGCTCCGCTATTCGTTTTAAAATACCTGATGCTGGGAGCATTCATGGGATTATTATGGGTTTTCCTACCCAAACTTGCACTCGCGGTATTTTTAGGCTATTCTGCCTGGCATTTTGGACAGGCAGATGGCGTTAAATGGAATTTGTCAATACCCATTTCTTTCCTGTGGGGGGCAACTGTTTTAGTTTATATTTTGGGAACACACGCTACCGAAACCCATCAAATACTTGCATTAATGGGTGGATTTAAATGGATGCTTGCGTGCAATGCGTTGATTTTGCTCCCATGGTTTATCCTCGCCCTATTTCGTAAAAACATGTCGTTTGCAATTACGTTAATCTGGCTTTCGCTTACGGCAAAGCTTCCACTTTTAACTTCATTTGCATTGTATTTTATCGGCCAACATAGCATAACGGCGTGGAATGACATCAAAAAACACTTAAATATTAAAAACCGTCAATTGTGGCTTAAATCAATACATTTTCATGCTGCTGCATGGGTTTTATTTCTGTTGTTTGTGCTCGTGTGGATTCCTTCATACCCGAAGCAGGAAGAAAATCTCTGGGCCATTTTTTTCATTTTTATTTCGTGTATCAGTTTTCCTCATGCATTCTATATGAACATTTTGTATAGCAAGAATAAAAAGAAAATAGGATAACGTGATTGCTGCGGTTAGGGCAGAAAACGTATTGAATTGAGGCATATAAGTATTCAATAAAAAAACCGATGCCTCCCGCTTAGGAAGAAACATCGGTTCATTTAAAGGTATGTTTGTTGGTCTTAGTCTTCTGTTCTCGACAAAGCGTAAATCACCAAACCAAAGCCAATCTTATTAATGGCATCGGCAATGTTGTACACGATATCCATTGAATGAGCTGCGGCTGCAGGGTCAGAAACCAATTGAATTCCGAACAAGCCACCTGGCGTTCCTAAAATGTATCCTAGCGGATAAATTGCCCAACCTACCAATACAAACCAAGCAAGTACACGTGTAGCTTTTGCTACTTGCGGACCTGCTGATTGCGATAGTTGTGCCACTTCGCCAAACCAAATCAAATATGCAATGTAGAAATATGCGGCACCTGAGATTACACCCCAAAGAACGCTGCTGTCTCTGTCGATTGTTTCTCCAAAATAGCCTGTTACCAACATCACCAACGAAGCGAAAATCAGTTTCCATAACAAGGAAACTTTAGCTCCTGCTTTTTTCGTGATTAGATAAAATTCTACGCACATCAATGGAACGGTGAGGATCCAGTCGACGTAGCGAAAAAACGTAGGCGATTCGCCCGTTTCGAGATTATAACCTCGCATGTAGTAGTAGTGCACTGCTGCAATGAAGGTTATTAGTCCTGAAACTAATACAGATGTTCTCCATTTTTTTGAAGTGTTGTTTAACTCAAAAAAGAAGAATACAGATGCGGCCATCATGGCCATCGTTCCGATGAAGAACGTAAATGCAACGTAATTGTCGCTGGCAATTTTCAAACTTTCCATTTGATTTGTGTTTAAGTTGTCCTACTCTTAAGGCTTTTCGGTTACTCCGTGTTTTTGAATGATTTACACCTTCATTTAAAGATATACAACATAAGGAAATTTTATTTGTTTAATGATTTTTAAATTATTTTAAACAAAATAATAAAACCCCTTTAAACAGAAGGAAAGTTGGATGAAAATAGTTGCAGGAAAAGTACCGAACGCTTAATTGCTCCTAATGCCATTATCAAAGTTCGCCCAGGACTGAAGTCTTAGGCTATGTAAAGAAACGCCTCGAAGGCAACAAGGCAAAGCTCCTTATTACTAGA
>JBILCR010000416.1:0-2561 GCA_044353055.1 Flavobacteriales bacterium | reverse complement strand
CACGAAAAATGGATGACAAAACCTTCGGCAGCCTTTGCCCTTTGGCTAATTTTTAGCCGTATTCCAGAGGCTGCGTCATCGGCAAAAAGCTCCTCAGTCTCCTTCCATTTACTGGCACGGCCTACCATACACAACCATTCGGCTTGGCCTGTTTGCAGCATGGCCTTAACCATGTCAGTTTGGTTAAGTGGCTCTAAACAAAAAACTTCGATACGCACACCGGAGCTGCTCCTGAAAAACATTCTTGCCTGAACCACGCGGGTTTGATTAAATACCAGCAAGTCGCCAGGATTTATAAGATTAGGGAGTTCAAAAAATCGATAATCTTCAATTTTGCCAGCGGTATAATACAGCAGCTTAGATTGGTCGCGCTCTTCGAGTGGGAAAGCGGCAATTCTGTCGTTGGGAAGATCGTATGAGAAATCGTTAATGGAGAGGTCCTGCGGGTTCATATTTTATGAATGCGATGCCCGGCGAATACGTTTAAACAATTCAGAGGCATACACAAAATCATTCACTTCGGCATTGTCGGTTTCGAGAATGCTGTTTTTGTCGCCTTCCCACCACTTTTTACCTTTATTGAGGTAGATAATTTTTTCGCCAATCTCTAACACCGAATTCATGTCATGCGTATTAATGACTGTGGTGATGTTATATTCCTGGGTAATTTCATGAATAAGATTGTCGATAATTATTGACGTTTTGGGATCAAGCCCTGAATTGGGCTCATCGCAAAATAGATACTTCGGATTAAGTGCTATAGCCCGTGCTATTGCCACACGTTTTTTCATACCCCCCGAAATCTGACTAGGGAATAAGGCATGCGAGGTAGGCAAATTCACTCTATTGAGGCAAAAATCAACGCGATCTTTAATTTCGGAAGGCGATAATTTCGAAAACATTTCGAGCGGAAAGGCCACATTCTCAGCCACTGTTTGCGAGTCGAACAGTGCGCCACCTTGAAATACCATTCCAAAATCTTTCCTGATTTCACGTTTTTCCTCTTCTGAGCTTATGGTGAACTCGCGACCATCATATAAAATACTCCCTGAGTCGATTTGATAAAGCGCAACGAGACATTTCATTAAAACAGTCTTTCCCGAGCCGCTGCCCCCAATTACCAAGTTGGTTTTACCCTCTTCAAAAACGAGCGAAATATCGTCCAGAATCAACCGACCGTCGAACGACTTGGATACATGGCTGATCTCTATCATGAAAGAAGCAATTGCGTTAATAGGTAATTACAAATAAGCAGAAAAATACTGCTATACACGACACCTTTGGTACTCGAAGCTCCAACCTCAAGAGCTCCGCCCGAGGTGTAATACCCAAAATATGCCGATACCGACGTGATAACAAAGGCAAAAAAGCATGTTTTAATGAGTGCATAAACTATATAATACGGGATAAATGCATACTGTACACCGTAAACAAACTCGGTGGTTGAAACCACACCCGCCAAGACGCCAAAAAACCATCCTCCCATAATCCCTATGAACATAGAGATTAACACCAGAAAAGGGTTGATAAAAATAGCAGCGGCAATTTTAGGCAAAACAAGGAAGGAACGCGAGTTTACACCCATAATTTCGAGGGCATCTATTTGTTCGGTAACCCGCATGGTTCCCAATTCAGAAGCAATAGAAGATCCCACCTTTCCGGCTAAAATCAAGCTGATAATGGTAGGTGAAAATTCCAGTAAAATCGAATCGCGTGTGGCCAGACCCACTGTGTAGGATGGAATAAGCGGACTCTCAATATTATACGCCGTTTGAATGGTAAGTGCCGCTCCAATAAACATGGAGATAATTGCAATAATGGGCAGCGAATTCAATCCCAATGAGTTGATTTCGTAAACCCATTGTTTCCAAAAACGTTTCCACTGCTGCGGCCTGCTTAAAACCGCCCAGATAAAATCGAAGTAATGCCCAAGTTTATGAAATATGTCCATTTTCTTAGCTCAAATTAACGGCAAAATTTCGAAGCTGATTTGAATAAATCCTGAATTTTATCAGAATTGGGCTGTTAAAGAAATAACCGAATGCGTGTACCTTGCAGACGTTTTTCAGGCACTATTACTTTATCGATGAAAACGATTAACGAAGTCTTTGATGCTTTTGATTACGCCATGTATCTGAACTCCAACGGGTACAACGACCCTCATGGGAGCATAAATTCCTTGCTCTGTGGAAGCAGCATGAGTATAGAAGTACCCAATATTGAATGGGAAATTTTTAAAAAGCACTTGACCCTCGATCCTGAAAAATTAAAGGCACTCATTTTTTCGTACGAACTAAAAAACATTTTTGAGCGCTTAAATTCGAGCAATACAGAGATGTTTGGATTCCCACTAGCTGGATTTTTCATCCCAGAGTACTCCGAAATAACGCATCGTAATGGGGCAATTCAGGTTGAAGGATCGTTCAATCCTGGCAAAACCGAAATGACCATGCCGCCTCAAATAATCAAGGAAATGTGCCCCGAAACATCCCGAGAGGCATATAAAGAACAATTTGACCGCATTCGTTTTCATTTAAAGCGCGGCGATATTTACGAGGTAA
>JBILCR010000415.1:0-2566 GCA_044353055.1 Flavobacteriales bacterium | reverse complement strand
ATAAGGGCATAGCTGGCTTTTATGCTTGTTTTATCATTAAGCAGATAACGTCCTGAAAAACGCGGTTCTGCTCCAAAATAATTACGTTTCCCTTGTAAAAAATGACTGCCGCGTATGCCAACATTAATTTTTATCCTATCATTTAGGGTCCAGTCATCTTCTGCATATATGCCATTCTCTAAGCAATCATATACTTCTGAGTCGTCAGAATTTGTTGCGCTTCCTCCTCCCTTAATTACAACTGCGTTGGGTGTAAACCTGTGATAGGTTACCACGGCCCCTAAACGAATATGATGTTTGGTATTGGGAAAATAATCGAAATCGTGTTTCAACGTCCAGTCGCGGATACCACTCGAAAAATTCAATTCAAAGCCATCACCTTCATCAGGGTCTTCAACGCTGTTAATGCCTAAATTGTAGCGCGAAAAGATAAGGGATGTATTGCTGAATGCCTTTTTATTAATAATATGATTGAATCGGGCTGTTGCTGTTGCATTTTGCCATAAAAAACTGCCTTTAGAAACCGAATTATCTCCGGCAGTTGATTTGAAATAAAATTTATCCTTTCCAAAATACCCACTTAAGTAAAGTCGGTCGTTTTCGTTGAGAATAAAATGTGCCTTGGCATTAAAGTCGTAAAAAAAATATCCCCCTTTGTTTTCGGCCGGTAAAAAGGGATACACTAAGGCATCAATATAAGTGCGTCGACCGCTCACCAAAAACGAGGATTTATTCTTCTGAATGGGCCCTTCCAGCGTAAGTCGTGACGAAATAAGGCCAACGCCGGCCTCGCCATGAAGCTGTTCTTTATTACCATCTTTCATTTGCATTTCGAGTACCGATGATAGGCGACCACCATACCGTGAAGGGAATCCGCCCTTAACCAGCTCCACACTTTTTAATGCATCGCCATTAAAGATGGAGAAAAAACCAAACAAATGACTGGCGTTATATACAACGGCATCGTCGAGAATAATTAAATTTTGATCGGGACCTCCCCCTCTAACATAAAAGCCCGAGCTGCCCTCACTGCCTTTCTGCACACCCGGCAAAAGCTGAATTACTTTTAGCACATCTTTTTCGCCAAACAATGCAGGTATTTTTTTGATTTGATCGATCGGAATTTCGATGCGACTCATTTGAGACACCTCCGAAATTTTCTCCTCGCGCGTGGCGGTTACCTCAACCGTTTTTAGTTCGAGATCGGCCTTTCGCAACTGTATGTCAAGCCTCGCAGCAGCATTTTTCGACACTCTAATTTGCTGAGGAGCATACCCCAGAAAGGTAAAAATTAACTGCGCCGAATCGCCCTGAAGCGTTATAGAATAAAAGCCATAATTATTGCTCGAATTGCCCGTCTTGGATTGCGGACAATACACCGATACACCGGGCAACGTTTCGCCCGAACCCTGTTCGGTAATAATCCCGCTTATGGTGAATGTTTGGGAAAACACCATGAAACTGCAAGTTAAATTTAAGACCAATAAACATAGTGCACGTAAAAGCATTGATGGGTAAATTTTAACCGTTCAAAAACGTGGTAAATTTAGAAATATTGTTTGGTTCCTTGATTTGGTTGGGTTATTCACCCTAATGTTGATAAAAAAGGTTTGACAAAATCCGATTGAATTTGTAGGAATCCTATCCCCCCCTTCCCGTGGCGAAGCTACGAAACCATGATTCAAAAGCCGTTTATATACGTTTAAAACGGATACGTATTATCAACTAAACTGTTTATAAATCAATCTTGTTGTATAACTTATTGTTCACGAACTTTAACCGGGCGGGAACACGTGTTTCCCCTTTCCACCAAATCTCATCCCAATAGGCAGGATGAAATACACACCTAAACTAATTGAACATCAAAACAATCGACGGATTATTTCTTTCGTTTTTTGGGGCCTTTTTCCGGCTATCCGCTGTAGGTTGGTTTCGCAAGCTACACCAACGCTACACGCTCCTATCCGGGGCAGGGCATTCATGTATCAATAAAGGAATTTCGTAAAAGATAATATCGGCACTCCCCTCTTTGAATGGAATCCATAACTCACTCAAAAAACAAACTTGCATAAAGTTGTCAATTTCAGATTAAAACTTCATAGTTAATATTGCTTTTCACAAAACAAAAAATGTAACAATACCAAAAACAAATTTGATATGGCAGAATTTAATATTAGTGGCCGCATGAAAAACTAAAGTTATTATATCTGGATGCTGTAAAAAATAGCGTGGGCTATAATCCACGAAGTTTAAAACGGTTTATAAATACGTTTAGCCTTCTGAATTCAATTAGAAAGGCCGTTGAACCACCAAATAACCGAACAACGGAGGAAGATAATGAATTCATGCTCTTTGTTTTATTGGGAATCCAAATTACCTATCCTAAAATATTCAGGATTCTGGGTATGAGCCTAGATTTTACTTCCTGGAATCAAGCATTTGCAGCACGTTTAGGGCTTGACTGGAATTGGGTCAATGAAAAAGTCAAAGAATACGGCGAAAATCCTTTGGTTGACGAAGATTGGGAAAAAGTAGTATGGGGCATCTGCCAATCGGATAACTACCT
>JBILCR010000414.1:0-2569 GCA_044353055.1 Flavobacteriales bacterium | reverse complement strand
ACGAAATGAGTAAAAGCCGGAATTTAGCACTCGCTATTCTTAGTGCCGTTTTACTCACCTTTTCATGGCCTGTAATTGGCAGCAGTTGGCTAATTTTTATTGCCTGGATTCCTCTTTTGTTGCTTGCAGAACAGGCCACACGAAACGACGATTTACAACTTGGGGTTAAACCGTTATTTCTCCTCTCACACCTTACGTTCTTTATTTGGAATGTAGGTACTACCTGGTGGATTGTTAACGCATCGGGCGTTGGCGCTGCGCTGGCATTTATTGCCAATTCATTCCTAATGGCGCTTGTGTTTGTAGCGGTGGTGCAGGTACGCAAAAAAAATCCACGCCTTAACACGCCTTGGCTCTTAGTTCCATTTTGGTTGGCAGGCGAATATCTGCATCACGATTGGGATTTATCTTGGCCCTGGCTTACGCTTGGAAATGCTTTTGCCGATAACATCCAGATTATTCAATGGTATGAGTACACAGGTAGCTCAGGCGGTTCGGCCTGGATACTGTGTGTGAATATTCTGCTGCTTACATTGTACAAAAAATTTACAGCACAAAAATCCATAAAACCCACAATAAGGGCCATTTCTATGGTTATGCTTGTGCCAATAATGGTGTCGTTAACGTTGTTTTTAACTTGGAAAGCCAAAGGCGAAACCACTTCTGTTAGTTTGGTTCAGCCCAATATTGATCCCTACGGATTCAAGTTTGATTTCAGTACACTTGATGATCAACTTGAGTCATTCTTAAAGCTCGCCGGAACGGTAACCGACTCCTCTACACAATGGCTTATTGGACCCGAAACTGCTTTGGTGCGCTCCATTGGTGAAGACGAATTCGAAGAAAGTAAACGTATACAAAAACTGCGGGTACTCGAGCAGCAATACCCCAAACTGAATATTCTAATTGGTGCCGAAACGCATAAAATTTATTATCCGGGACAGACGGTTTCCGCTACTGCCCGAAAAGATGCCAGTGGCATACATTACGATGTTTTTAATACTGCGGTATTGCTCAACGATCCGGCAATCTTTTACCATAAATCGAAGTTGGTACCCGGTGTAGAACAAATGCCATTTCCATGGTTTTTTAGCCTATTCGAAGATTTTGCCATCGAACTGGGCGGAACCAGCGGTACTTTAGGAAAGCAAGATGAACGCACCGTAATGCCCTCGCGCGATCGAAAAACAATAGCGGCACCTGCAATATGCTACGAATCGGTGTTTGGAGATTTTTTAACGCAATACGTTCGCAAAGGAGCCTGCTTTATTGCAGTAATAACCAACGACGGTTGGTGGGGCGATACCCCAGGATATAAACAACACCTGGCTTATGCCAAACTTAGAGCCATCGAAAACAGACGCGACGTGGTACGATCGGCAAATACCGGCATTTCCTGCTTCATTAATCAGCGCGGAGAAATAACGCGGCAACTCCCCTATTGGAAACAAGGTGCCATCAAACAGAACATATACTGCAATACCGAATTAACTCTATTTAGTCGCACAGGCGATTTACTCGGCAAAACATCGGTATTTTTGCTCGTATTCATGCTAGTTTGGATTACCTCTTACAGTGTTCTGAAAACGCTTAAGATGAAGAATACCAAGAAAACACAGAGCACATCTCATTCTTAGTTAAATGCCCTATTTTTTTGTGGCAACGTCACGCAAATGATTTAAACGCGAATGGTTTTCCACACTGCCTTGCTCCTTGGTTTTTGCATGAACCTGTTCGGAGGGCACTTGTAACGACATGAGATATTCTTGTTCATTCTTAAGTGCGTTACCGGCATTTTTCTGCAATAAGGCATGGCGCACTTCCTGTGCATCCATGCGATTGAAAGGAACTGCTTCTGTAATCTGCACCTGAGGCCTTAACACGGTCGATGTATTAAGCTGCCACATGGCCAAATCGTTTGAAAATAAAGGCTTTTGAGAAATCAGAATTTGATCGAGTTTGGCAAATGTACCGGGCAAATCTTCACCCGTATCTTTACCCCAGCGTAGGTAAGCACCCGATGGTTCTATAGGATGCAAAAGTTTTATATCGCCCATCAAATTGCCGTTGAGCACTAATGCACAAGTTGTACCGCCGTTATGCACCGCAAACGATACGTGCGACCATCGGCGTAAAGGGAGTGCGGCGGTACCCGTTAAAATTTTAGAATAAACCTCTGAACCATCGGCCCATTGCAGTTCTAATTGATTATTAGCATTCACCAAAAGCCTGAAGCCTTCGAGGTTGCTTAAGTTGCCGAAAATAAATTGTGCTCCGTCCTTAAGCGGAAAAATGGAGAATTGAATTGAAAACTCTTTAAAAAACCGCGCTTGATTCGTAAAACGGCAAACGGCAAAATCGCCTCGACGACGATCGAATACACGCGCATTTCCAATCAAACCTTTTTCGGGATGTGTTCCTGAAAGCAGCATGGATACTGCAGCATGATTAAATGCCGAAAAGCCTTGATTTAAATTGATATACGTAATTCCTTCGAGAGTTTGTGAGGGCCTTGAGGGCGCGAGCGCAGGACTCCCAAATAATGCCTCCACCTCTAAATCAGGGGACG
>JBILCR010000057.1:0-9031 GCA_044353055.1 Flavobacteriales bacterium | reverse complement strand
AGAAACAAGTAAAATTACATTACCTTCTAATTTGCAACAACATTCAAAACAACAATCCTATATAGTTTGTAGAAAAGTATATGGCACAATGAGATAAGTATTAAGATTAAGCCAATCACAGTTCACGTCCTTACATAAAACAAGTTTTGAACAAATGAAAACGGCCCCTTCAATCGAACTATCTTTGCTACCTATGGCTGAATTAGAAAAACGTGTCCGCAAGCGTCCACTCATTACACAAAACATTAATACCACCGAGCCCATACATGGCAAACTGCCTCCTCAGGCTTTAGACATTGAAGAGGCTGTATTGGGAGCATTATTGCTGGATAAAGACGCCTTAGCTCACGTTATTGATTCGTTAAGACCGGAGACATTCTACAAAACCGAACATCAGAAGATATTCGAAACCATTCAGGATTTGTTTAACCAGTCTAAACCGGTGGACATTTTAACGGTGGTTCAAGAGCTTCGTAAAAAGGGTGACCTCGATTTGGCAGGAGGTGCAGCATATATCGGGTTTTTAACCAATCGCATCGGATCAACTGCAAATGTTGAGTTTCATACCCGCATCTTAAATCAGAAACAAATTCAGCGCGAACTCATTAGCGTTTCGTCCCACATTATCAATAAAGCCTACGAGGAAGGTACCGACGCTCTCGAACTGCTCGACGAAGCCGAGAAGGAACTATTTGCAGTTGGGCAGGGAAACATTAAAAAGAACTTTTCGCAAATCAGCGATTTGATTATTGAAGCAAAAAAACAAATTGAGCAATCGGGTTTACAGCCCGATGGATTGAGTGGCATCCCTTCGGGTTTTACGGCCCTGGATAGAATGACCGCTGGATGGCAGCGTTCTGATTTGTTGATTCTTGCGGCTAGACCCGGTATGGGTAAAACAGCATTTGTATTGGCACTGGCGCGTAATGCAGCAGTAGATTTTAAAAAACCTGTGGCCGTTTTTTCACTAGAAATGTCGAAAATACAGCTGGTAATGCGTTTAATTTCGGGAGAGGCCGAACTGAGCAACGATAAGCTAAAACGCGGCAAACTCGAAAACCACGAATGGCATCAGCTCGACACTAAAATTCGAGAATTAAGTGAAGCACCATTGTTTATTGACGATACACCTGCAATGTCTATTTTTGAATTGCGTGCAAAGGCCCGCCGATTAAAGGCCAATCACGACATTCAAATGATAATTATCGATTACCTCCAGCTTATGACTGCAGGTTCGGATGTTAAGGGCGGCAATCGTGAACAGGAAATATCGATGATTTCGCGATCACTCAAAGGCATAGCCAAAGAGCTCGATATTCCGGTAATTGCTCTGTCGCAGTTGAGCCGTAATGTGGAACAACGCGGTTCTTCAAAAGTACCTCAGCTTTCGGATCTTCGTGAATCAGGAGCCATTGAACAGGATGCCGATATGGTAATGTTTATTTATCGTCCCGAATATTATCAGATTACCGAAACCGAAGATGGACGATCTACAGCAGGTTTGGCCGAAATACATATTGCCAAACACCGTAATGGTGCCCTAGGTTCGGTAGGCCTCCGGTACATTGGAGATTTGGCTAAGTTTACCAATTTAGAAAGCAGTCCATACGGATTTTCATCAGGCCCAGCGCCCGATAAAAGTGGCGGTGGAGCTCCCGTCGGGATGAAACCCAATGCCAGTTTCGATCAGGAAACAAACTCCATTATCATGGGTTCAAAAATGAATCAGCCCGATCCCTGGGATTCGGACGCCATACAATATTAAATTTTAACGTGCATCATACACCGAAATTTTCGAATTTTACGTTAGACTAATAAAGTATATGCGCCATTACATTATCCTATTGCTTTTAGGGGCTTGTTCTTTCCAGGGCTTGAAATCGGCATCATTGCTGATTCCTATGGATCAGTCGCAGCAAAATCATCTTAAAGCTTACGGTATTGCCTATTGGATTCTTGCCCAAGAAGTTGAAATTCAATGGTTATTAAATTACCGTGGTGGCAGCTTTTTGGTGAAAGGATTAAAGGCTATTGAAGACGAATGCAGGGTGCGCGGTGTGAACTACCAAAGTATTTCGGACGCTCAAGCCAACTCCATTCTATCCGAGATAGCCAGTCCCGAAGCCAATATGGACGCCATAAAGTTGGAAAAAGCACCCAAAGTGGCAGTATATTCACCCAAAGACAAAGCTCCATGGGACGATGCCGTTACCCTTGTGCTTACCTACGCCGAAATCCCCTATGATGTGGTATACGACGAAGAAATAATGGGTGATAAATTGCCGCTTTACGATTGGCTGCACTTACATCATGAGGATTTTACCGGGCAGTATGGGCGTTTTTGGTATGCTTACCGGGGACAAAAATGGTATCAGGATCAACAGGAAAGTGCCGAGAATATGGCGCGTAAACTGGGTTTTTCGAAAGTCTCGGAGCTTAAGCTCGCTGTTGCCAAAAAAATTAGAGATTTTACTGTTGGAGGAGGATTTTTATTTGCAATGTGCTCGGCTACAGACAGCTACGATATTTCTCTCGCAGCAGATGGTGTTGATATTTGCGAAAGCATGTTCGACGGCGACCCCGCAGATCCGCGCATGCAAAGTAAAATTGATTTCAACCCCTGTTTCGCGTTTACCGATTTTATTTTGAGCGCAAATCCTGCCGAATACGAATTCTCCTCTATCGATGCCACCCAAACGCGGCGCATACCGGAACGTGATGATTATTTTGGTCTGTTCGAATTTTCGGCAAAATGGGACCCCGTTCCTACCATGCTCTGCCAGAACCACGAAAAGATTATTAAAGGATTCATGGGCCAAACCACTGCTTTCGTTAAGAAATACATTAAAAACAGCGTTTTGGTGATGGGCGAAAACAAAGCAGCTGGCGAAGCACGCTATATTCATGGAGAATACGGCAAAGGAACCTGGACATTTTACGGCGGTCACGACCCCGAAGATTACGAGCACAAAGTGGGTGACCCGCCTACCGACTTGGCACTGCACCCCAACTCGCCGGGATATAGGCTTATCCTTAACAACATTTTGTTTCCAGCGGCTAAAAAGAAAAAGCAAAAAACATGAGGCAACTCATTATTACCGCTATCTTAATCATCCCTCTTGCCTGTAGTATATTTGGTCAAAAAGCAGACAGCTTATCCATTAGCATGGATGTTAGGCGCAGAAAGATCGAACGCAAAGCCATGTCTGTACTGGGCACATGGTCAACGCTGCAGATTGTTTCCGGATTAGGTTTAGGCTTAACGCAGCAAGGCACATCGCGTGAGTTTTTTCGAATGAATGCCCTATGGAACGTGGTAAATGCATCCTTGGTGTTGGGAAGCGTTCAAACCCAAAAGAAAGAAATTTGGTCGTCAGACCCTGTCCTGGCATTGCATCGCTACGAAAAACTAGAGCGTACATTATTGTTTAATTGTGGATTGGACCTCGCTTACATTACGGCGGGTTACGCAATTAATATGCAGGCAAAAACCGCAACTAACGCGCAAACGCGTAACATACTCAATGGCTGGGGTAACAGCTTGTATCTGCAGGGTGGATTTTTACTGGTTTTCGATGCGCTATTCTATCATTCACTTCATAAGGCAAGCAATCAGTACCGAAGCTATTTGCAGTCTATTTGGCTTAATCACAGCGGAGCAGGCTTGAACCTGCGATTTTGATTGGGCATGTTTTAAGGTACTTCACAATTGATTAGCTTGCAGCTTCGTTTTTGTTATGCAGCAGGCAAACTTCCGTACCCTAAATTGGAACGCACTTTTTCTTGGATTAATACTGGCTTTAGGATTTCTGCCCGACTTTCATCCTCTTTTGCAAAAACCCGAAATAAACCAATTGGGAGAAGCCACATTTAAAGGCGAAGATATTTCTGCAAGGGTGTATCAATTTAATTTGTTTATACTTCTATTTCTTTTGGGAGCAGGTGCCTTTACTTTATTTGGGCGCATCAAAACCTTTAAAATGCTTCCGGTTTTGCGGAATTGGTATGCTGTTTTAGCCCTTTCGGGCATTATTCTATCCTTGTGCTCATTATGGAACAAAGGGCTTCATACAGCCATGGGTGGCATTTTGATTTGCCTGTCCACAACATTTATCCTGCAATTTTTTATTGGTAAAAATCCCAAAATAAGGATACTCCTTTTCCTAACACTGATACTATCTCTGCTCCTTTGGCAACAATTGGCGTTTATACTGCCGCGGATGCCCTTGATTGCTCATGGCTTTATTCTATTTATCTTACAATTCGGTATCGGTTTAGGTCTACATAAAATACAATTCAATATGCAGCATTCGCATCTGCATTGGATGAGAATATTGCCCATTTTGCCGTTTTTACCTTTACTTGCGGTTGAATTTCGATACGGCATCAGCGCACATACCGGCACCATACTGCCCTTACATGCGTGTTATTTATTGCTTTTACTTGTTTCGATTATCACCCTATTTATCCTAAAATCGAGGCCAGCATCTTGGAAAAAACTGATCCAGAGTTCGGCGCTTTGTGCAGCGAGCGGACTGAGTATCTATGCATTTTACCAACCTTATGGCATCGCCCCCATCGAAATGTACGAAATGGCAAACCGGGTTTTACCCTTACAGGAACTCCATTTCTATAGTGTGATCCCTTTATTCGAAAAGTTGTCGAGCCATTTTGTATCAGATTACGGCTTCGGGCTTATCTATCAAATTATTTATGGATTTCATGGACTCGATTTCCTGATATTCGATGTGTTGGAATATTTGCTTTGGGCGGTTTTGTTGTATTCTGCATTGCGCTTCATTTTTAAATCAACATCCTTAGCTTTTGCCGTTTGTTTATTGTTCCCGTTCGCAGATGCAATCTTTTCGGTGTATTACATACCGGCACTTCTGCCCTTTTTTATGTTGAAGCAACTGATTCGAAAAAACTCCCTAAAAAACCAGTTCCTCTTTGCCATTACATTGATTTTCTTAGTACCCTGGCGTGCCGACTTGTCGGTAGCATACCTTGGAGCCATGGGAATTTGTTTTCTTCCTATGGGATTAAAAAAAATCATTCCTACAAAACAATGGATTGGAGTTTTAATAGCTGTTTTTGCTTCATTTTCTTTGCTGAGTTTCCTCATTTGCATCGCCTTCAATCTGCCATGGATGCAGAATCTAACCGCCATTCTCGATTATTTAAGTAGTTCACAATCGTACGGATTGGTTACCATGGGCGACGAGAATCATTTTCAATGGAAAACCCACCACCTCCTGCTCCCTCTGATTACTGCAATTACAGCATTTATTGCAGGAATTCGATGCATTCAAGTGGAGCGTAAAGCGGAGCGTTTGCAGTATCTGTTTTTACTGTTCACATCTATTTTCACCCTTATAAATATCCCGCGTGGATTGGTGCGTCATGGCTTTGCCGAAAGCACGGATAATTTCCTACTGTCGTTAGGACTTATTGGATTGCCGCTACTTTTTTTAATTGAAAGCAAGATTAAACCGTTAACTAAAGTAGCTATTACTGTGGGTATTTGGTCGGTTTTGGCCCTTTGGATTCGGTTTCCTGAGCGTTTACCGGCAAATTTGCCGATAAGCAGTATTGCTGCCCAAACCTTGCGTTGCGACACACTTAGCACCATAACCCGTAAACAGCGGCTTTTACCCGACACGGCTTTTATGCGTAGCAATACCCGCGAAATATCGACCTTTTTAAAGTCTGAACTCCAAGGGGGCGGCACATTCCTTGACTTTACCAATACCCCCATGCTGTATTACTACACCGAAAAAGAAGTACCGTCGTTTGTATATCAGAATCCACAAAATCTGCACAGTATGACGCTTCAGAGCGATTGGGTGAAACGCTCAAAAAATTGGGATATCAGACTGGTACTATACAAACACGATCCACCTACCTGGTGGGATGCCACCGACGGAGTGCCCAACGAAAAACGGCATAAAGTGATGCATGATTATATCATCACACAGTTTGAGTTTTACAAAAAACTTGGTGGATATGAAGTCTGGCGTAAAAAAGCATCGAAATGAAAACCGGCCTTCAAATAACTATTGATCGCTACGCGGGGTGGTTTGCCTGTAAATTGCTCAGACTTTTGGTAATAATAGTTGGGAAGATTTTACGAATTAACCACAACCTCGACCACCCGTTCAAGCGCATAGTAGTGTGTAAATTCAAGGGGATGGGCTCAATAATTCAAGCCAGTGCTTTGATTAAGAGTTTACGTTTAATGTATCCCGACGCCGAAATTATATTTGTGAGCACCTCCACCAATTTGGCCGTTACCGAGGGGTACAAATCACTCATTAACCGCAGCTTTTTAATAAACGACAAAGGCATTATCTCATTGTTAAAAAGTACGCTTTCGGTTCTCTTTAAATTGTGGAAATTTAAGCCCGAGGTATATATTGACCTAGAAGTATATTCAAATTTCTCGAGCTTAATCTGTACCCTGAGCATGGCTAAAAACCGCATTGGGTTTTATAAAAGCGATAAAGATTATCGAAGCGGCCTCTACACGCATCTCATTTATTACAATATAAAAGCTCCATTAAGTGAAATATACCTGCAAACAGCACGATTGCTGGGGAATACTGGCATTTACACCAAACTCACACCGCCTGATTTACCCGGAAACAGCATCGAAGAAATTTGCAATTCCCTTAGGATAAAAGGCCCCTATGTTATTATAAATCCCAATGCCTCCGACCTCAGGCTTGAGCGTCGTTGGGACAAACAGGCATTTCAAGAATTCATCCGCATATTTAAACAAAAACATCCCGAGCTGAATATTCTGCTTATTGGCAGCGCAGCGGAGCGTGATTATGTTGCAACTGTATATGCTCCATTTACAGAAGATACGTCAATCATTGATCTATCAGGAAAAACAAGCCTTGCCGATCTACTCACCTTAATTAAAGATGCTTCATGTGTTCTTACCAACGATACAGGACCTCTGCATTTGGCTTTGGCTCACAAAAAGCCGGTGGTAGGCTTGTTTGGTCCATGCAGTCCGGACCAATACGGCCAGATGGAATACTGCATACCTATCTACAAAAACGTGTACTGCAGCCCTTGCGTGCACGAGTTTGCGATACCTCCATGCAGAGGAAACAATACGTGCATGAAGCTTATTGAAGTTAATGAAGTTATGCATGCGTGCCAAAAAGCACTTGATGAAAATTTCCCAACGCGAAGTACAACGATTTTTTATACCCAATCTATCGACGAGAAGGAAATACCTTTGGGTTCGGTTAACAATCGATTATGAGAAGAAAATTTTTTGCATCCGACAATTGTTCAGGAATGCACTCACAAATATTAGATGCATTGCAACAAGCTAACATCGGTCATGTTAAAGGCTATGGGTACGACGACATAACAGCAGCTGCCGAAAATGAATTTAAACGTGTTTTTAGCGATGATGTTGAAGTTTACTTCGTAACTACGGGTACCGGAGCAAATGTGCTGGGCCTACAAAGCTGTATAAAAAGTTACGAAGCGGTTATATGCAGCGATATGGCGCATATTCATACCGACGAAACCGGTGCACCCGAGCGCAACTTACAGGCAAAACTCATTACACTGCCCTCGGTTAATGGTAAGATACATGTAAATCAGCTTCCCGAGATACTTGTAGGACGTGGGGTTGAACACCATGTGCAGCCCAAAGTAGTTTCGCTAACGCAAAGTACCGAGTACGGTACCGTTTACAGCCTTGACGAAATAAAAGCATTTAGCGAATTTTGCCGCAAAGAAAATCTGTATCTCCATATTGACGGGGCCAGAATATCGAATGCCGCCGTGCGTTTGGGACTTTCACCGCGCGAATTTATTCAGCAAGCTGGAGTGGATGTGATGAGTTTTGGAGGCACCAAAAACGGGATGATGATGGGTGAGGCGGTCGTATTTTTCAGAAGAGAGCTTGCAGAAGGCATTAAATACCGTCGTAAGCAAGCCATGCAGCTGTATTCAAAAATGCGATTTATTGCCGCTCAGTTTCTTGGTTTTTTTAAGGACGATTTGTGGCTCCGTTTAGCCGAACACTCGAATTCACAAGCACAGGTACTGGCTGCTGGATTAAGCGGTATCGATGGTGTTACCATAACCCGACCGGTTGAGGCCAATGCGGTATTTGTTATATTTAAAGAGGGGGTTTCGGAAATGTTGGCGCAAGAATTCCCCTTTTACGTATGGAATGAGCATACCGGTGAGGTTCGCCTGATGTGCAGTTGGGACACCCAAACACAAGACATTCATGAGTTTATTGAGCGCGCCAAGGATTTGAGCCGTTAGAGGTTAACGTGAAAATAAATTGGCCCAACCTATCGGATTCGCCTAAATATATACGGACCTTTTGTTGCGCCCCAAACCTGTTCTCCTTTTTGATTGTAGCCACGATCCCAAGAGCACATCATCTTTTTATTGAGAATTACTTCCGAAGTTGCAAACGCGGCATTTTTCAAATCCGACGGACAAGTTCCGTCTAAGGTTTTGCCTTCGTAGCGTTTGCGACCTTTTCGCGTTAAAAAAACTGAGCAACCCTCCCTTAAACTAAGTGAATCAGGAGTTAAACTCTCAATATCCTTGGGTTTTCCAGCAAAGCGAAGCGGTTTGGGAAGTGTAAATACGGCACTCTCAAAAACATTAGGCTCTGTTTCGGTTAATCGATACACTCTCTGACGGTACGGCTTATCTAATTTTTGTGCCATGGCTTGTTCAACATAAAGCCAAATTCCATCCGACCTACCTTGCCAAATAGATACTACATTAAGGCGAATATCAAAATATGCCGAATCTGCTTTGCTTTGTTTTTCTGAGCTAAATGACCCCTGAAGCATCGAAGCTAATTTCCTGAGATTTTCAGAATGCACTTCCTGCGCTGAAATAGCATACACCCCAACAAATAAGAGAAAAATGAGACTAAATAAAACGCGCATGAATAAATGTATTGATAAGATTATGACATTAATCGCAACTTCTTCCTTTTAATTTTCCTTCCTGATATTTGCGTTCTTCCTCG
>JBILCR010000413.1:0-2575 GCA_044353055.1 Flavobacteriales bacterium | reverse complement strand
TAACAATACCAAAAACAAATTTGATATGGCAGAATTTAATATTAGTGGCCGCATGCTTGTGAAGACACTGCGCAATAACTTTAAAAATGAGTTTGGACTCGACTTAAGGGTTTATAAAGGCAATCAATTTGCCGATGAAGAAGCTACCCTTGCTAGTTTAAGCGATAAAAAAGTGGAAGACTTTGCCTGCAGAAGCAATATGTTAATCGGAAATTTCGAAACCAGTTTTAAAGAAGCAACTGGTCTTAAAGTTCAGGTTGCATTATTACCTGATACTGACCAATCGCCCGGAGCACTCCTTAATAATGCATTTACATTGGGAGAAGCAAGTCGTTCGGTAAAATAACTTAATACAAACATATTTAATTTTAGAAAAGAATATTAGAGGCTTATCAATCCCGGATAAATTAGGCAATACTTTATCCGGGATTTTATTTTTTAATGATTAATTGTTAGTCAATAAACCGCTAAACAAACTATTATCAATGCACAAAGAATTATAGCCTTGGTTAGGCATATAGGCATAACCTTTAATACCGGCGAATTGAATTCGCATACCGTAAATCAACAGAATTGTGTGAATGTACTAGATCAAAAATTGCAGCTTGAATTATTTCCTTATGCTTCGCAGGCAAGCGTTACTTCTCATATTGAACGTGCATTCGCCAATTCTTATGGCGCCTTATTTGAAGCAACTTCTGGATTATACTATTACCTACCCGCATAGATATGTAATTTTTGGAAGCCGTCTATTTCAGCAGCTTTTTAGGTTGAATCATATACATGTTGAATTTTTATTAGAACGAGAATTTCCCGAAGAGAAATTCCACGGAATCACCAAAAATAGCTTGGCTTTTTCAAATGCACATTTACGCTATAAAAATGTAAGAATTCATGCAGGCATCGCCCACTCTTTGCCTCGTAGAGATTTACCTAATGACTTAAATAAAATGGCTGAATGGGGCCGAATGTGTTATAGTGCCTTTCAAAATAAATGTATAACTTGACTTCATCTCTTTTAAAAATTATAACTTATGGGCTTCTTCAATAGCTTTTGGCGCGAAACGGGCCGAAATACAGGCAAATGGTTATCAAATAAAGTGTTTGGCGACGGCTGGTCAACGCCCCATCGCATTAAACACAGCAGCAATGATTCGGTTAGGCCGGTTCCACCCAAACGCGATTATTTGCAAGACAATTCCAAGAATAGCAGCACCATGAATGACAATTATGCAAAATCCAGTAGTCACTCGAACGCCCAACGAGATGAACAGCAAAGGCTGAATGAGGTGCTTGCCAACACTGATTTTAATGCAACAGATGCCCATCAAATTTCAATTCAACTCGACGACCTCATTACAGCCGCCAGCCAGGCAACTGCTTCAGGCATTTCTGTATCTTCCTTTAAGACCAAAATACGATCAGGCATTATACGTCTACACAGGTTAAACGAAACCGAGCTTGCTGTACATTACGAAAATGAACTTAGCCGCATAACCCGTAAATCATTGCTACGCAGTATAGGAATCTTCATTTTTACTTTGATAGTATTTGGCATGTTAATTATCATTGCAAAAGGTAAAATTTAAGTCTAATTACATTTAAATCTTTTAAACATGAACATCAGCATTAAAGATCGGCCTATTGAAAAAGCTTCCCAGGATCAACTTAAAGTAACTAAATATGCCAATGCATTGGTTCATTTTATTTTAAAAAGCGATACACCTATAACCATAGGGTTACAGGGCGAATGGGGCACCGGAAAAACCTCGTTAATGTATATGTTACGAGAGGCGCTCGACAGCCGCGAAGTTGCCACTTCTTGGGTAAACACTTGGGAATATTCCATGTTTAGAGGGGCCAACGAAACTACCCCTGCTGTATTAAACGGATTGGTTTTAAAACTTCGCGAAAACTGTGGCAAGCTCTGGACCCTTAAAGATGAAACAGAAAATAAAATAAAGAAAATAGGCAAATTTTTTGGCGCCATATCCAATCAAATTATTGCCAATCAAACCGGGGTTGATGTAAAAGATGCATATAGTGAAACAGCGTCGCAAGCTTTAAATATTATAGAAATCGCAGAGATAAAGTCAGATATTTCTGATCTAATTAATAAACTTATTGAAGACCCTAACAATGATTATAAACGCGTGGTTTTCTTTGTAGATGATCTGGATCGAATTCAACCTTCAGATGCGGTTGAAATTTTGGAAGCACTAAAGAATATATTCGATATCCCACATTGTATATTTGTTTTAGCTATTGACTATGAAGTGGTTGTAAAAGGTCTCGAAGGTAAGTTCGGGAAAAAGACAGAAGAAAATGAGCGAGAATTTCGTTCATTCTTCGATAAAATAATTCAGGTACCCTTTAGCATGCCAACAGGTGCATACGATATTGATAATTTCCTTGACGAAAAGCTGAAGGAGTTGGGAATGAATGTGCCTGAAAAACTAAAGTTATTATATCTGGATGCTGTAAAAAATAGCGTGGGCTATAATCCACGAAGTTTAAAACGGTTTATAAATACGTTTAGCCTTCTGAATTCAATTAGAAAGGCCGTTGAACCACC
>JBILCR010000412.1:0-2578 GCA_044353055.1 Flavobacteriales bacterium | reverse complement strand
AAACTAAGGCATTTGCATAGTCTTTTTGCTTAAAAAATGCGTAGCCCAAATTATAATTGGCCCTATTAAAATTCTTTTGATTAATGGCGGTCAAACCATAGATAAATGCTTCATACCCTTTGGCAGCAGCAGCATAACTCCCTGAACGGTAAAGCGCTTCGGCATTCCAGTAATTAGCCAAAGATGCCATCTCCTTATTTTCGGGATACTTAAGTGAAAGTTCGAAATGCTTAGCGGCCTCTGCATTATTTTTATCATTAAGAAGCTCTATTCCTCTATAGAATGCCACTTTTTGATACACTTCTTTGAGCTTCTTGTTTTTATTATTAATTCGATCGAGCGACATTAATGCCGTGCGGTAATTATGCGTCGAAGAATAGATAGAAGCCAGAAATGAATTGGCCTCATCCATGCGCTTACTTGATGGGTAGGCATTCATATAATCCTGCAAAGCTCGCACCGCTTCGTCGTAAGGATCGGAGCCGAGTTCGTATGCAAGCTTAGCATAATCAAAAAGTGCCTGTTCTTTAAGTAAGGTATCGAACGAAGTTTTTACGGCTTCAGACCAAGCAGTGCGCGCATAATTCTTATCACCGCCTTTTAATTGGCACCATCCTAAATGATACCAAGCATTTTGCCCTAGTGCGTCTTCGTTTCCGGTGGCCTTTTCGAAACATGGAATTGCTTTGGAATATGCGCCCGTTTTAAAATAAGAAAAGCCCAACTGATAATCGTCTTCTCGAGTTCGAGGATCCTTACTTTCGTCGCGATAGCGCTCCAAATAAGGAATACTCTCTGAATATTTTCCGGTGTTGTAATACGACTCGCCGATTAATCGTGCAATTTCAGATTTTCGCTTGCTCTGAGTGGTATCCAAAACCTGCAGTGAATAGTCAATTACCTTATCAAACTTCTTCTGCAAAAAGTAAATCTGACTGATGTATAGCGGGACTATTCTGCCAAATGTTTCATCGTTATTTAACCTCGAGAAATGCTCCAACGCCGACTCGAAGTTTTTCTGATAATATTGAATATGCCCATAATAATAAATAGAGGTTGCCGCATAATCCGATGAACCGTCCTTAACCGATGCAAACTCTGCCAATGCACGATCGAAATTGTCCATCTTAAAATACGTATACCCCATTTTAAAGTGGTACTCCTCTTGCTCGGCCCCGTCGAGCAAATCAGGATTTACCATTCTAAACCAAGGTTCGGCTTTTTTATATTTTTTATCGTGAAAGAAAAACCGCCCTAACTGAAAGTAGGCATCCAATACAAGAGGATTTTCGGGATGCTGTGCAATAAATTGAGTTAATAAAAACTCGGCATCCGGATTTTGTAGTTCAACTGCACATAGTGCCGCATAGTACTGAGAACTTACCGCCTTTGAAAACTTTTTAAGCTGTTCTTCATCGTTTACTTTCCTAAAGATGTTTTGCGACGCACCGTACTTGGCAACATCAAATAACTCGGCACCATCGCGAAACAGGAAATGCTCCTTTCTTAAATTCAGCGACTCCTGAGCACCGACGGCTAAAAAGGATATAATAAAAAGAAAAAGAAAACCGAACCTCATGCAAACATTTATTCTTGATGTAAAATTAGCCCGCACGAGCGGGCGAATTAAAAAATTGCATCGAACTTATGAACGCAAAAATGTTGATGGGAATTGTGCGGCTGCTCTATTTTTAAAGAGTACCTTTTTTTGCTTTTAAATACGTGCTTAGCACGGGTATGGCCGTTATGACAACAAGCAATACAATTATATATCCTAAATAATGCTCTGCATCGGGCCAAATTTTCCCTAAAAAATAACCCAGAGAAACCAGTGAGCCTACCCAGGCAAAAGCTCCCAGAATATTGGCGCCCATAAACTTGCCCAATGGCATTTTTACAATTCCGGCAACAATAGGAGCAAATGTGCGCACCACCGGCAAAAAGCGTCCAATCACCAAAGTGCGGATACCATACCGTTCGTAGTACTTTTCGGCAGTGGCGATATGACTTTTTCTAAAAAAAAAACTGTCTTTTCTAACGTATAATTTACTTCCCGCTTTCAACCCAAAAAAATACCCGAAAAGACTACCAATAACAGCAGTTACAAAAACCGATAAAAGCACTAAAATAAAAGGGTGGTTGAGAACTCCGGTAGCGGTGAGCAAACCCGCCGTGAACATGAGTGAATCGCCGGGAAGGAAAAAACCAAAAAACAAACCGTTTTCAATAAAGACAACAGATAACAGCAGTAACAAACCGCCATATCGGATAATGTACTCGGGTTGAAAATACGCCATCCCATTTGAAAAAAACTCAATAATATCCATTACCGGCTTCTGAAACGCTATTATACCTTACAAAGAAAACGATAAATAACCGAATTGTCGCTTTATTTATAAGGAGAGAAGTGATTAAATGCTATCAGCTCTTACTTATGAATAATCTTTGACCAATACAATCCACGCTCTCGGGTTCCGAAGGCACTAAGTACTACCTTGCCGCCTGTGTAGAACTGTAATTTAAAAAACCCGGGCTGCTGATCTTCCATGAACTCAGCAGGAAAACGATAGCGATCAAT
>JBILCR010000411.1:0-2583 GCA_044353055.1 Flavobacteriales bacterium | reverse complement strand
TTTGCACAATTGCTGAATATAAGGCTCGCAAGCGGCATTAAAAATAGTGGTTGTGCCTTTGGCCAAAACTGCTGCCATAACAATATTGGCTGTTCCGGTAACCGATGCCTCATCAAGCAACATATAGGTTCCGCGCAATTCCTTTGCTTCTACTTTGTAAAAATTCTCCACCCCATCGAAATCGAACTGGGCTCCTAGGTTTTGGAAACCTATAAAGTGCGTATCGAGTCGACGACGGCCAATTTTATCGCCACCGGGCTTGGGAATATAGCCTCTTCCAAAGCGCGCCAATAGCGGACCAACAATCATTACCGATCCTCGAAGTGCGGCACCTCGTTTTTTAAATTCTTCGGAAATCATAAAGTCAACATCCACCGCATCGGCCTGAAATGCCCATGATCCATGACCGAGTTTTTCTACCTTCACACCTAGTGCGCCAAGCAGATCAATGAGTTTATTAACGTCCACGATATCCGGTACGTTATGAATAACGCAACGCTCAGGCGTTAATAATACAGCACAAAGAATTTGTAAGGCTTCATTCTTAGCCCCTTGTGGAGTTAATTCGCCCGAAAGACGCTTGCCTCCAATAATTTCGAAACGGTTCATGCAAATCAGTATGAGTTACTGCTGCCGAATTTACGCTTGAACTTGTTTTGTTTTTGCTTATTCTTATTAAACTTCTTACCCGCCCCTTGTGAATAATTTGCGTTTAGCACTTCTGTAGCGGCTCCCAGCTGAGTTCCTTCGGGGAGTTTAAGCGCATTTCCCGATAAAACAGCCAAATCCTTGAAAATAATATCATCCGAAACCGAATCGCGGTTCCAGGCCAGATAGGACTTTTTAAGATGATGGGCAATGGCACTTACTACCGAATTTTTTAATTCGGGATCTTCAATGTTTTTTGCTTTTTCGATAACTTTTTCCACGACCTGTCCGTAGTGCCGGTACTTAATTGACGTAGAAGGATAATTGATGCGTTTAGGTTTAACATTAAGATTTTCCTGCAGCGGCTTAGGATAAGGTGCATCAACATCTAATTTAAATTCGGATGCAATAAATAAAAAGTCCCAAAGTTTTTGCTTAAAGTCGTTTTGTTCTTTGAGCTGCGGATTAAGCTGAGCTAACACCGATATAATGTCTTTTGCTGCAGTATTGCGGCGTTCACGATCTTCGATGGCACAGGCATTTTGAATCATTTTTGTAATAATTCTGCCGTGTTCGGTGATGATGAGGCGCGGCCGTTCTGAATTGTATTCCATATTTTTATGTGAGAAAACAAGCGTCCAAATGGACTAAAGCTAACATTTGTATTAGCTGTCAAATATCTTTAATCGGGCAAATTTAAGTAATAATTGCTTTTGTCCTGCTTTCTCAAAAAGCACAATCGCCTTTTTATCTCCCGACTGGATATCAATAACCATCACTTTACCTATACCAAAACGTTCGTGTTCTACGCGCATGCCCACTTTTAACTTTTGGAGGTTATCCGGAACAAATTCAGAATTATTGGGAAGCGGCTTTTTTTCAATGGGTTTAAATGAACCCTGCGGTTTTGGTGCTGCCGACGGCACCTGGGTTTTACGCATGGGATTAAAGCCCTCGCTTGAAATTTTCTTGGGAGCGAAAGAGCCAAACGAGGTGCGTTCGTTCTCGAACGAAAAAAATCCATTTCCGCCGCTATTTTCAGCAGGTAAATCAAGTAAACTCTGATCAATTTCCTGAAGAAACCTACTGGGTTCACAAAAATCCAATTGCCCCCATCTGTAGCGCGATGTAGCATAAGTTAACGTAAGAAATTCCTCGGCACGGGTAAGTGCTACATAAAATAGGCGCCGCTCTTCTTCGAGTTCCTCACGCACGTTTAATGCAAGCTGCGAAGGAAAAAGATTTTCTTCCAAACCCGTTACAAATACTGCTTTGAACTCCAGTCCTTTCGCGGCATGAATGGTCATAAGCGTTACTTTATTGGCATTGGGATCATCTTTATCATCAGAATCTGTAAGCAGGGCAATATCCTGAACATAAACATCCAACGTACGCTCTTTGACTTCATCTTCACTTTCGGGAAGGGTATCCACAAACTCTTTAATACCGCTTAATAATTGTTTCACGTTTTCCTGGCGTGATATCCCTTCAGGTGTTTTGTCGGCATCCAGGTCTTTTAATAAGCCGGAGGATTTAGCAATATGCATCGCTAAATCGAATGCATTGGAGGTTGCAAGTCCATGGCGGAACGATCGAATCATGGTCACAAAATCGAGCACCTTATGGGCGGCTGCCGATCCTAAAATACCACTAACGCCAACCTGTTCTATAACTTCCCAAAGACTCTTATTCTGTTCGTCGGCAGTAACGGTTATCTTTTCAAGAGTGGTTTTACCAATACCTCTGGCGGGATAATTAATAATACGTTTTAAGGCTTCTTCATCGTTAGGATTTAATACCAACCTAAAGTAGGCAATTAAGTCTTTTATTTCTTTACGTTTATAAAAGGATAATCCGCCGTAAATTCTATAATCTACACCTCTCTTGCGCAAGGCTTCCTCCATAGCCCTGCTTTGAGCGTTGGTGCGATATAAG
>JBILCR010000410.1:0-2586 GCA_044353055.1 Flavobacteriales bacterium | reverse complement strand
GCTTCCAGGCGATTTAAGCAGTACAAGACTCATGATGTCGGCACACACACATACAAAAGCTCCTGCCTGGTGCGCAGCAGCGCAAAATTCGCTGTAGTCTTCAACAGCGCCATTTATGTCGGGATATTGCACAACTGCACCGAATACCGTTCCATCGAATGGTGCCTTGCGGTAGTCGCCAACGATAAGTTCAATGCCTAACGGAGCCGATCGCGTTTTAAGCAGATCAATGGTTTGTGGAAAGCATGTATCTGAAACAAATAGTTTGTTGGCGCCTGATTTTACCATGTCTTTACTGCGCATGGCGTAAAACATGTGCATGGCTTCGGCCGCTGCAGTAGCTTCATCGAGCAGCGAAGCATTGGCCAGTTCCATACCTGTGAGGTCCATAATCATCGTTTGAAAATTCAACAATGCCTCGAGACGCCCCTGAGCAATTTCGGCCTGGTACGGAGTGTATGCGGTATACCACCCTGGATTTTCGAAAATATTACGCAAAATCACAGAGGGCGTGTACGTACCGTAATATCCCAAACCAATATAGGTTTTGTATAGCTTGTTCTTATCTGCAATTTGCCGGATATGCTCAAGGTATTCGGCTTCGGACATTGCCGCGGCAATATTAAGCGGCTTACGTAGGCGTATGGATTCCGGCACGGTACGATCAATTAATTCGTCTATCGATGCTGCGCCTATGCTTTGCAACATCGCTTCAGTTTCTTCTTTATTGGGGCCAATGTGGCGTGATTCAAATTCGCGTGGGTTCATCATGATAATCTTCTCGAAAAATCTTGCGAATTTAAAACAAAACAAAACGAAAAGAGTTTCCCAACTTGGCGAATTTCGTTTGCAGTAATTACTTTTTACTTGTAGGTTTGGAAAGATGAATAAAGGACCTGTTTTTTTTCTTGCGATGGTATTGCTCTGTAATACTAGCACAGCACTTTATTCACAGGAAAAAAAAGAGTTACGTAGCGAAAAAAAAACCTATAAAAAGTGGGATGTCCTTCATCAGACGTACACTTTGTCGCCGGCTGAATTTAAATCTGCTTGGTTCTTAACCAGCGAAAGAAAGCTAACGCTGTTTAAAAAACATGAATATACTCTAAATACGGAGCTTACAGCGAAGCTCCCGAGTTCTATTACAGAACCGCTTAACCAATTGAATGCATTGGAACTTATCGATCGCTATCCCAAACCTGCTGTTTTTATTAAAGAGGAAAACGGGCTGATTTATTTTCGAAATCCGGGCTCATCAAAACTTCGTGAAATTGAGTCGGACAAGGTGTACTCATATCGAAACGCACTTGGATCTGAGCGTATATTTTACCGGGTTGATACCCTCGAGAACAATTGGCTTTCGCAGGTAGAAATGTCAAATTACATGAAAGGGCAGCGCGACGCACAACGGTATTATCGTTTGATGCCTTTTTTAACGGCATCGGGCGGTTTGCTCGTTGGAGCGGCCTCGTCAAACATAGGGCTTTTCTGGGGGCCCATGTGTATTGTAGCCTATACCGGAGTAATTGGTTTTACTCGACCGGCAACCGGGCGGTACAGCGGGTATAATCCAGCCATGAAAAATAATCCCGAATATTACGAAGGTTTTGCAACTGCCGCTAAAAGACGGTCGGCAAAAAAAGCCGCTTTATGGTCGGCCATTGGCTATTTTTCGGGTTTGGGTATCCTTACTGCTATTTTGGCTAAATGAATCGCAATAATCTGCTCAATAGTTACTGCTGGCTGGTTTACGGCAATTATTGGGTTGCTGCAGGGGCATCGGCTTTGTATGCTTCAAGTTGCATGTTGGCAGCAAAACCGATAAATTTTTTGTGCCTTGCGGCAATTTTCTGTGCGACGGTGTCTGTTTACACTTATCATAGGGTGTTTCGCTTTGGGGCACAACCGGTGGAGCACCTTACTGATCGTTCACATTGGATTCATCAAAACCAAAAAATACTGCGCATACAAACTTTTGTTATGGCATGTGCCTCTTTGGCAGCGGCATATTTTTGTGTCGATTTAAGGTTGCTATATTTCTTGGTTCCGGCGGTATTTCTGGCGGCCATTTATATTGTACCATTGTTCCCAATAGGCGGCAGGTGGATCAGTCTACGAAGCATACCGATGGTTAAGAGTGCTTCTATTTTAGTGGTTTGGATCATGGTTACCGTTTTCCCTTTGTATAGCGGCGATACGGGAGCATTCTACCAAACGCCATCTTTTTTATTTCAAATAGGCCATAGAGCCATTTTTCTCTTCGCCTTAATTATTGTTTTCGATTTGCGCGATATGCGTTTCGACCGACTTGTTGGACTCAGTACATTCGCCTCAAAATGGGGTTTTGCGGGCACCAAGCGTGCAGCAAACATTCTTCTAGTACTTTCTGCACTCATTGCGTGGATGGCTTGGCAAATGGGTGTTTGGAACGGACATCAATCTGTAGCCCTTGGTATTTCGTCGGCGTCGTCGGCCTTTATGTTGGCTCGGCTCGATGAACAATCTAATGATACGTATTATAGTTTCTGGCTCGAGAGCTGTATGCTGGATCAGTTCTTTTGGTTGCAAATGCTTAGTTGATGGTTT
>JBILCR010000409.1:0-2599 GCA_044353055.1 Flavobacteriales bacterium | reverse complement strand
TTTCGGTTTGATTTATTGTGCCGTGTTGAATAATTCTGCCCGTAACATCCATAATTTTAAATGTAGGATACTCACTAACAAGTGCTTGATTTAGTTTAACATGAATGTTACCTATAGCCGGATTGGGGTAAACTGAACAGGCCTCGGGGCTTTTCCATAAATCCCAAATTCCGGTTGTGCCAACACAAAACAAAACCGTATCTGAATTTGTGAACTCTCCACCAGTGCCAATTACAGCTCCATTTGCATCAAAAATCGTAAAAGAACCATCGCCATTTGCTCCGCAACAAATTCCATCGCCATAAGAATCGCGGATAATAAAACGATAGCAACCGTTTTGCAGGCAAAAATTAACCGTCTGTGGGCCACTAATTGACCCTATAGCCGCAGTAAAAATATTGGTATTGGTATTTAAATTTACCAACGACATCCCCGTTTCATCCGGATAGTCATCGGTAACAAGATTAAGCGAAAATGCTTCACCCTGATTAACCGAGAACGTTACTTGGGCATTATTGTTAGAGGCTTGACCATCTTGTGCACCATTGTTTGGATTGCTTACCTGAACCTGAAATTGTTGATTTGAACCCACACCCACTGAAACAGAGGGGAGATTAATTGTTGCTGATTCAAACGAACCTAAATTACCAGTCCAATTATACGTTTGAAGCGAAGTGCCTGCCAGGCCGTATGAAATGATGCACGATGTAAGCGGCTCAATACCGTTATTGCGAATCTTCACACTTGGATCAATTGAAGTAGCATTGCAATACGAAGCAGCCGGAGAGATAATCGACTGCACCCCAGCATCTACAGCAAATTGTGGCACTGAAGCTTCGATTCCGTCGACAGAAGCTAAATCCGAGCCAGTAGGATCGAGCCAGTCGCGAAGGCGATTGTTGGCTGCGTTTCCATCCCAAGAAGCAATTAGTCGTCCGTAATAATCGTCAATATTGTTATCGCAGTTTGCAGTTCCCCCATACAATTGACCAATTATTTGCTTGTTTTCGTTGTAAAGTGGCGAACCCGATGAACCCGGCTCAGTTGTCCCATCTTCCCAATCTAAAACATGCCAGCAATCGGCACCGCCGAACTGACCTACCTCGGTATCGTCAATATTGAAGGAGATTTTTTTTACATCTCCTGAAGGATGATGAATTCCTGTGGTGTTCAACGGTGGTGCGTCTTGACGCGACCAACCCGAAAGGTAGGCGTTGAAATTGGGGTTGATTTCAGAAGCAAGTTCAACGAGGCAAAAATCTGAACCAGCATTGCGAGCCCTGATTATGCAACCTTGTTGAACATCTGCAGTATTTCCATCCTGACTTGGGCTACAAACCGGACTTTGGTAATTGAACATAAAAATGTCGGTTGTACCCGGGTCGCAATGGTCGGCTGTTAAAATGTAGGGTGTTCCATCATTTGCTGTATTGTTAATTGCTGCTCCCGAACAATAGCGAAAGTTACCAGCCAACAACATCACCGAAGACCGAATTTGGTTGGACCAAGGATCGCCTTCTGGGCAAACTACATTGTTATTGCAATTGCCCGACGAGCCAAAATCTTTTAAGTCTTTGTAGAAATCGCGGTATACATGCACGATTTGATTTAGAACTATATCAACTTCCTGAATCGATTCGGCAGGAACCGAAATCTCAATAATTGCCGTATTGCCGCGAACAGGCAGTGTAGCGAAATTGTACAGTCTGTTCATGTTTTGTTCGGTGAACGCACCTAGAATGTGCGAGCCATCGGGATTATAAACAAACATGCGTGTTCCGGCAGGAATTTTAAAGCGCTCGAATGTAAAATTCAAGCTTTTAGCAGTTTGTGAATTTACTTCAAGGCTCCAGATTTTTCTTCCATTCGACAAATCTTGCCAATTGCTGGTTGAATTAACTGAAATTAATATCGGGAAATCGAGTCCAAAACGCAGTGCCTTTTCGCCCATTTCGGCTGCTTGCCTATCTTGCTCCATGAGCTCCGCATTGTTAACGCTTGGAAGTTTAATGCTTGTGCCGGCTTGAAATCGCGATTCCTTTAATCCAATCGGACGACCGCCAACCGAAGGTTGCGCTACCAATCCAATCGCCAAAGAAGCGCCAAATATTAAGGTAAATAGTCTTTTCATAAAATTGAGTGGTTTGACAAAAGCAAATGTAAAGGAATCTAGCAAAAACATAACTATTCCAACGAAACCTTTCTACTTTTGCAACTTACGATGATGAAACCCTCACTCCCCAAAGGCACGCGCGATTTTTCGCCCATTGAAACCGCACGCCGCCGCTATATTTTCGAGACTATCCGCAAAGAATTCGAACTGTTTGGCTACCAAAGCATCGAAACACCTGCGATGGAAAACCTCAGCACACTCACCGGGAAATATGGTGAAGAGGGCGACCGCCTCATTTTTAAAATTTTAAACTCGGGCGATTACCTTAAAGACGTGCGAGAAAAACAGGCCGACCTTGAAAAGCCCAACGCTGTTTTGCCTTTAATCAGCGAGAAAGCGCTTCGTTACGATTTAACCGTTCCATTTGCGCGCTACGTTGCGATGAACCGCGATAAAGTAGCATTCCCTTTTAAGCGTTACCAGATG
>JBILCR010000408.1:0-2605 GCA_044353055.1 Flavobacteriales bacterium | reverse complement strand
AAGCGTGTTGATTTATCCATAAAACACGAAAGCAACACCTTAAAAATAAGCATCAGCGACAACGGCAAAGGTTTCGATATGGCCACCGTTCGAAAGGGCAATGGCTTAAACGGCTTTCAGGCTCGAGCAGCAAGTGTTAAGGGAAATTTCAAATGGCATTCAGCTCCTGGGCAAGGCACCACCTTAACGATGGAAATACCCTTTGTTTTAGGTTAATTTCATGGATGATTTTATACGCCTATATCTCGAAGTGGACCAAAACACCTCGGTAAAATCAAAAACCGATGCCCTCGTAACCTACTTTAAAAATGCCAACGACAGCGATGCCGGTTGGGCCTTTGCACTTTTATCGGGGCGCACCTCAAAAAGACATGTTTCTGCTGCATTACTGCGCCAGTGGGCCGCCGAATGCAGCGGCTTTCCGTCTTGGCTCGTAGACGAAAGCTATCACATTGTGGGCGATCTGGCGGAAACATTAGCACTTATTCTGCCCCATGGCGAAAATGCCACTCTTAAAAATAGCCTTAGCGACTGGATGCTGCTGCTGGTTAGCCTTCGAAAAAAGGATACCGAAGAGCAGAGAGCGCATATTTTGAATGCCTGGCAGAGTATGGACTTTAATGCCCGCTTTGTATTTAACAAATTAATTACCGGTGGTTTTCGAATGGGCGTTTCGCAAAACCTCTGTACACGAGCACTTGCAGAAGCCTACGCCATTAAATACGAAACGGCAGCGCATCGCTTAATGGGCAATTGGAATCCTGCCGAAACCAGCCTGCGCCAGCTGCTAAGCGACAATGGCAGCTCCGAAACGCAGGCACTGCCCTACCCTTTTTTTCTGGCGCATGCGCTTGCGGACGATATTTCAAATTTAGGCGCGTTAGATTGCTGGCAGGCCGAATGGAAATGGGACGGCATACGCGGGCAACTCATTTACCGCAACGGCCAAACCTACCTTTGGTCGCGGGGCGAAGAACTCATTAACGAACAATTTCCAGAGCTGCTGAAGCTCGGCGAATATTTGCCGCATAATTGCGTAATTGATGGCGAGATAGTACTTATGAAAGAAAGCAAAGTACTTTCGTTTCAGCACCTGCAATCGCGCCTAGGCCGTAAAAAAGTAAGTAAAAAAACCCTCAGCGAATGGCCTGCAGCACTTATTGCCTATGACATTTTAGAATATGAAGGCCAAGATATTCGCCATTTACCACTCAAAGAACGGCGTGTTATCCTGGAGCAAAATTTCAAAAATGTGCCCGCTGAATTAGGCCACGTTTCGCCAACGATTAATTTTTCGAGTTGGGCCGATCTTTCCGAATGGCGCAATAATGCACGCCTTAACAACAGCGAAGGTATAATGCTTAAAAATGTAGAAGCGCCCTATCGTGTTGGTCGTAAGCGAGGCGATTGGTGGAAATGGAAAACAGATCCATTTACGATAGATGCCGTGTTGATTTATGCCATGCAGGGCCACGGACGCCGCTCAAACCTATTTACCGATTATACCTTTGCCGTATGGCAGGATGGACGCCTACAGCCTTTTGCAAAAGCCTATTCGGGATTAAGCGATAAAGAAATAGCAGAGGTAGATGCCTTTGTAAAGAAAAACACGCTCGAGAAATTTGGTCCGGTACGCAGCGTGAAACCCGAACTGGTATTTGAACTGGCTTTTGAAGGCATACAAATAAGTACACGTCACAAATCAGGTATTGCCGTACGTTTTCCGCGTATTAGCAGATGGCGAAAAGATAAAAAGGCCGAGGAGGCCGACACCCTCGAAACGTTGAAAAATCTGATCCCTTAAAACGACTGACGGATTTCTTTCTTAACGTAATCGAGTGCAATTTGCGTGGGCAATTTCTCCACATTCATAGTAACATCCAACAATACTTTGCACAGCTCAATGCCGTCAGCATTATCATTTACTTTATGTGCCGAAGTATTGATGAGTTTGATCATTTCTTCCTTGGCACTTTTAACCAGCTCCCACGATGCGTTTGACATATAAATTTGTTGCGCAATATTGTGTTCAAACTCGCTTCTGATACTCTTTATCATTTCGGCATGAAGCAATTTTGAACTCATACCCGTTTTATGAATGCGCGTAATCATGGCACTGGGCGATATGCGCTCCAGATATACCACAATGCGCTCATAAGCCTGCATTCGCACCGGCGTAATGGCCGACTGATTTTGAAGCTTAAGGTCGAGTGAGCGGAGTTTAAAATTCTCTTCGAGATAGTTGTTGAGAATAAAATAGATGAATGCAAATACTACCAAAAGTGGAACTATGTACTTCAGCATTTCTAAAATGGAATCGTACCAATTCATGAGCTTATATTTTTTTTATGCAAGATTAACGAAAAGATTGCGAATATTATTTTGAATCAGTTCGAATAGTGCTGCCACCCCTTGGCCCGTGGTTTTATTCTATCTTAGCAAGATCAATATGGAAGCAAAAAATTACCGAATTACTGTTATTGGAGCCGGAACCATGGGCAGCGGAATTGCACAGGTGGCAGCAACTGCCGGCGAAACGGTGTGCATTTACGATACCCATGATGCAGCCCTTAAAAAAGCAGAAAGCAGCATTAAAAACAACCTG
>JBILCR010000407.1:0-2607 GCA_044353055.1 Flavobacteriales bacterium | reverse complement strand
TTTGGATTGATTCAGAACTGGACGCTCTCCGGAAAGCTGTTTTTCTTATTGCTTATCTGCTTTATTTCGGCTTCGCTGCTAAGTTTTATCGGTCTTGTAGCAGGTATGACTATTTGGTCGTTGCCGTATGACGCACTAGAGCATTACTCCGAATACGGGGTTGAAGGGATTCATTTTATGCGCCTCAATCAGGCGGCTGGGGCCATCGGACTTTTTATCTTGCCCGCTATTACTTTTCCACATTTTCTGGGGCAGCAGAGTTCTCAGTTTTTACAGACCGAAAAAAAGCCTGCCATTCTGTTGCTGCTTTTGCTGGTAATTTACACCCTCATGCAATTGCCCTGGATCAATGCGATGAGCGAATGGAATAACAACTTACAGTGGGGCGGCGCATTTGAGGAAATGTACCGCGTGATGCGTGCAAAAGAAGATGCCGCTGCAGAGATGATTGACAATCTTCTTTCTATGCCGGATATAGGCAGTTTAATGGTAACATTGCTAGTAGTTGCATTAATTCCCGCATTGGGAGAAGAGTTATTGTTCAGAGGGGTAATGCAAAACTTGTTTGGACAACGTTTGGGCGCACACGCGGGCATTTGGCTTACTGCAGGCATTTTCAGTTTTGTCCATTTTCAGTTTTTCGGCTTTTTTCCCCGATTATTTCTGGGAGCGCTCCTAGGCTATGTTTTTTATTTTACAGGATCACTTTGGTATGCCGTTGCAGTGCATTTTACCAACAATGCAGGCGCCGTAATAGCGTATTATGCTTTTCAGCATGGCATTATCAGTGAATCGCCCGATGTTTGGGGCACTCAGGAAGGAAGTACTGTTTGGGTGCTGACTTCGAGTCTTATTGGCATTGCGGGCTTACTGTATTTAAGGCGGCTTAAAACAACTTAGCGCAGCTAGCTCTACCGCTTAAACAAGGGTACTGTCGAACAGGCTTCACCATACATTAAACTCTGCACTACCGGCAACAGCTTTTCTGAAATCATAACAAACGCAGCCTCGGGTACCGGTAAATTACCACAACCTTTAACAATTACCCGCTTGCCTTCAAACTCCATCACATCGAGTTGTTGAATGATTTTCGTATATAACTCGGTTTCGAGATTGTCTAGATTTCCCATAACTACTTTTTTGGCATAAGCATTCAGGGCAGCAGCCACAAGCATGTAGGCCCAAACCGGAATAATGGCATCGGCCGAACAGTTTACAGCGACGTAACAATCCTTAAATTTAGACCAATCTTCGTTCTTAATCCACAGTCTAAAATCCTTCTCTTTCAATATCTGACCCATGAAAAGCTGCGGTGCAAGATCTATCTGTATACGTTTTCCTATCGGATAGTATTCTTCAAGATCCAACGTGAGCAGCCCGCTTTGAGCAACTTTATTTACGATTTCATCCATGCGATTTACAAAAATCCAAGTTCAAGTTTGGCCTCTTCGCTCATCATACTCTGTTCCCATGGCGGCTCGAATGTTATTTCGACCTTAGCCGATTTTACGCCTTCAATACCGGCAATTTTCTGCTCAACATCGGGAGGCAGCGTTTCGGCAACAGGACATGATGGCGAGGTTAAGGTCATCAACACATGCACATCGCACTCTTCGTTGATGGTAACTCCGTATATCAATCCCAGCTCGTAAATATTCACCGGAATTTCGGGATCGTAACACGTACGAATCATATCAATTACATCCCGTTCAAGGGTTTCAATGCTCTTTTCCATCTTTTGATAAATAGGAGAGTGCGTAGTATTTCATTTGTTTAATCATCGACACCAATCCATTAGCGCGTGTAGGCGAAAGATGCTCCTTTAGGCCGATGCGGTCGAGGAAGGAAAGATCAGCCTCAACCACTGACTCAGGCCGTTCACCGTTAAGTACACGCAGTAAAAGGGCAACTATGCCTTTAGGAATTTGTGCATCGCTATCGGCATTAAAATGCAGCAGTGTACCATCGTATGTGGCCTTTAGCCAAACCTGGCTCTGACAGCCTTTAATGAGATGCGCCTCGTTGCGCAAGGCAGCTTCAAAAGCGGGCAATGCACGTCCCAATTCAATAATATATTCGTATTTATCGGTCCAGTCGTCATACAGGCTGAACTCTTCTTCAATCTCGACTTCTTTCTCGCGTATGGTCATAGCAGCATAGTTCGTGCACGTTCAACGGCATTTACAAGCCGATCTATTTCTTCTGTAGTGTTGTAAAACGCAAACGATGCACGGATGGTTCCCGGAATTCCGAATCGCTCCATTAACGGCTGAGCACAATGATGCCCGGTTCGCACGGCAATTCCCTGTTTGTCGAGGATAAAGCCCACATCATAAGGATGGAGCGTATCGATTAAAAAAGAAATAACCGGCACTTTGCGAGGTGCCGTGCCAATAATGCGCAAGCCGGGGATGGCCTCCAGTTTTTGAGTGGCCGTTTGCAATAAATGCTGTTCGTGAGCTGCAAGGGCCGTGTGATCAAGTTCGTTCCAATACGCAATTGCCGCCATTAAGCCAATGGCTCCTTCGATATTGGGCGTTCCGGCTTCGAATTTCAAAGGCACATCGGCATACTCGGTTCCGCTGAAACGCACCGTCTTAATCATAT
>JBILCR010000406.1:0-2619 GCA_044353055.1 Flavobacteriales bacterium | reverse complement strand
TATTGAAGCGTCGGGGCTGGGCTTGCCCGTTTTTTATGTTAGTCTTGAAAGTGCTGCCGATGCAGATACATTATACCGCATTGCCGATTTAGAGCAGCGCCGATTGCTTACCCAAGTATGTCGTACCACGGGAAAACCAAATGCCACATTAATTTGGTTTCATACGTTACTAAAAACCGATACGCTGCTGCGCGATTTTAAACCTCAAGCTCAGCTTGTAAATCCTAAATTATTTGAAGAAAGAATCAATAAAATTAAATATTTAAACCACCTGCTGAGCCGCAGTGCAACGCTAGCTCAACGTGAGGAACGTGCCGATACGCTTTTGGAATTGTTGCAGATTGTGCCCGGAATGCAATCGGTTAAAACGTCATTTGAACAAAGTGAACATGCATTAAAAGCGTTGATGAATCAAGGCAATTCTTGGTTACAATATCTGCCCGTGCTTCGCTTTCATGGCAGGTCAAACCAGTATCATGTTTGGCTGTTTGGATCGCAAAACCTCAGCAGGGGCGTGCTTCGGGGCGATTTAGGCTATTCGCTACGCGATGGGCAAGCTATTGGACCACGTATTGCCGAAAAAATGATGCGCACCTTGGGTCTGATGGCACCTGCGGTATTGATTACCTGGATTCTCGGTATGTATTTGGGCTATACTGCAGCAACGTTTCGTCAAAAAATTGGCGACCGCTTGATTGAGTATATCACAACTGCTTTTTGGTCGCTGCCGCTTTTCTTTATCGCAAGCTGCTTGCTCATGCTCTTCGCAAACCCCGATTGTTTGGATTGGTTTCCAACGGGCGGCATACGTAACGAACTCATTTTCGATTCGCAATGGCCTTGGTACAAAAAAGTGCTCCATTCTGTTCCGTATTTCGTACTGCCGATTTGCGCATATACATTGGCATCAATGGCTTTAATTGTGCGGCAAACACGAAATGGCATGATCGCCGAATCAAACAAGGATTATGTTCAGGCGGCCCGCATACGCGGAATTCCCGAAAGCAGAATTCTAAAGCATTATGCGTTCAGAAACGCATTACTGCCGCTGGCTGCTATGCTCGGACGTTATGTACCGGTACTTTTGGGCGGCTCGGTGGTACTTGAAACAGTATTCAACATCCCCGGTTTAGGACTCGAAACCTACGAAAGTATAATTAGTAAAGACTATCCAACCATTGTAGCCTTGTTTACCGTATATGGATTTTTAACGATGCTTGGCTATCTCATTTCTGATCTATTAAGTGCGGCCGTTAGTCCACGCATAAACCTTTTGGAGGAGCCTGCATGAGCCTGTTTTTCAAAAATATAAAGCAGAAAACAGCGGCAATACTCCCGCTTCGAAAGAAGATGCCCAAAAGCTTGTCGCTTGTCATTAAAGTATTGATTTTTATTAGTGTTTCGGCCCATCTCGTAGCTACACGACATCCTTGGGTCATGGTGTATAAAAACAATCTTTGGTTTCCGGCCTTTAGTACCCTTTTCGATCCGAATCGGGTGGAGCAAATTGATGCGGAGGACGGCCGTTACGAAACCATTGAATTTGAACATACCCATTGGAAGGCATTGAAAAGCTCGTTTGTAATCTGGGCACCTATTCCTTGGTCGGCGAATGTACCCGATGCTGGCAATCGCAATTTCAAATCACCTTTTGAAAGTCAGGTCGACATTAACTCAGGAGTTAAGGGAAATACCCTGCCCCCATTTTTCAGGCATCATTTAGGAACGGATGCCCTCGGAAACGATGTATTAGCGGGCCTCATACACGGCATTGGCAACTCTATGTTTATTGCTTTATGCTCAACATTAATAGCCCTTTTTATAGGTTTAATTTTAGGGTTGAGTTCGGGATACTGGGGCAATTACACCTTACGCATGCCTTTGGGTTCGGTAATTTTGGCTGGTGTAGGCATCATTTTAGGTTTTTTCTGGGCATTTCAATTGCGCGCTAATGCCTTATCCGATGCCGCTAATGAGGGCTTCATTTCATTCTGCGCATCCTTAATTTGGAGTATGGTACTCTTCGCGTTTACAGCAGGTATTTTTACGGTTTTGGGGAATTACCTATCAAGGATAAAATTATTGAATAAACGTCTTAATGTACCTTATGATAGGGCAGTTCAGCGCTTTACTGAAACGTTTAACGCCCTTCCAAAATTATTGCTAATCCTCACGATAGCGGCGGCATTTGATGCAAAAAACATAATGCTTCTCGCACTTATTTTAGGGGGCCTACAATGGACGGGCATAGCCCGCCTGGCGCGGATTGAAACGATGAAACTTCGAAAAATGCCCTTTATTGAGGTGGCCTTATTGCAGGGCTATTCAACCCGCAGAATACTGCTTGTGCACGTATTGCCCTCAGTAATCGGAGTGGTATTGGTAGAAGCCACATTCATATTTGCAGGCAGTGTGCTCATTGAAAGCAGTTTATCGTTTCTGGGCTTAGGCCTCCCCGATTCGAGCTTTACCCTGGGAACTCTACTTAAGAACGGTAGAAATCATCCCACCGCATGGTGGATGACCGTTTTTCCTGGCCTTATGATTTTTATCCTCACTTGGACGGCAAATAGCTTAGGAAAATGGCTTACATCCAATACTATTACTGGAGACGAAATA
>JBILCR010000405.1:0-2627 GCA_044353055.1 Flavobacteriales bacterium | reverse complement strand
AAATCGCGCACTTGACCGCTAATGGTATTGCCCGGGCGCAAATAATTTTTAAGTAAGGTATCGGTAAAAATTCTATTTTCAGTACTAGCAAAAAAACTTTCAGCTATAGGATCTCGCTCTGATTCGATGCGTTCGGCAAGCAATAATCGTCGGTTTTTTTCGCGCAGAGCCGTGTAATGAACAATAAAAAACGTTGCCGTAAATGAAAGCATCGAAAGGGCCGAAACAGTATATAAAACCGAAATGCGATCCCACCTTAAATAGGTTAGCGAAACAAAAGTGCATAAAATACCGGCAAATAGCGAAGGAATAAAAACACCCTTGTCAAAAAGAAAAAAAGTAATTATTAAAAATAAAGCAATGGAGCCGATAAAGAAAAAAATGAATCGTTTCGCGGGTTTAAACTCTGTAAATAATTTATGCGATAACATTACGAACGACGTTAACACCATTCCTATAATTAAATAGGCTAAAAACGATGTAAATGAAAATGCCGTAATATTATTTACCCCAAAGGCAATGCTTGAATCAAGTATTAAACTTCGCAACAAAATCAAGCTTAAGCCTAAAAATAAAAACGAAATAAAAGGAATACTCTGCTGGAGGGTTGTATTATTCTTTATTTCTTTTTTTACAAATAATTTTTGCAATACCAATGTCCCATAAACCAATAAAATGGCATCCAAAAACAAATCACCCAGCGATGGAAACCAATCAGAAGATGCATAGTCGCTTGGAGAGAACAAATCACTTTCGTACAGAAAAGCAGGAAAATGTGCAAACTGCATAATGACACGCAGAATAAGCACCGCAAGAAAAAGAACTATATGGCTGCCTGCCGACTTTAATTTAAAATCGAGCAGAAGATGAAATGAAAGTAATAATAGAACGAATCCAACAATTAAAACAAAGGATTCAACAGGTTTTGTTGGAGCAACTGCTTGTTCATTTGAACTTGGTGTAAACCATGCTATGGTAGTTCCCGATGCATCGTATATCGGAGTTCCTCCCGATACACTATCTGTGCTTAATTGGGCATCAGGCTTTAACCCTGCGGAAAAAGGAAAATGATTATTCAAATAAGCATTTTGATAGGAATATTCGGCCTTAATTAGCGCCAATGCCACAACCGTGCAGGAATCGGACACATACCGTCGTGCAAGGTACCAGCCATTACCCAGCTTCCATAAATGCTTCGGCGATGTTTTACGCAAATACTCCAAACCTGCAGGAACCGATCGGTCGGACCAGAATAGGAGATTTTCGCTGTCGTATCTAAAAAAAGAAATATACTCATCTTTTGCGGCATCAATCCAGGGTTGGGGATCGCCCGCTCCTTGCCTGAATTTGCTGCAGGGTTCCTTAACGAAATCGGCTGCCAAACGCGCCAGTCGTTCTTCGCGTTGAAGAAGTAATTGACGCATTTCGTAAACTTGTGAAGAAGCTTCGGAGCCGCCCGAATGCTTTACATGTGTAACGCTCCCCCATAAAAGGCAAATTAGCGCTGCTAACAATGTAAAAATCAGTTTTAATTTCAACTGCGAGAAAATAATGCGCAAATTAATCCGAAATTAGCGAACTCCATAATTCGAAAACCGCAAAAATAAAGCCGCAAAACTCTGTTCATTGGTATATGAAAATCTATATTCTTACAAGCTTTCTTTTTCTGACACCTTATTTCTGCACGCTTAATGCCCAACACCTTTGTGCCAGCCAAAAGGCACATACCGTGCATCATGCTCGCGAAGCTGAATCTTCGGCACTGGACACACGCAGCGACAGTATAAATATTCGGCACTACACGATCGATCTCGACTTTACCGCACTGCCTCAGGCAACTCTTAAAGCAGCATGCACCGTTGAATTCGAGGCCAAGGTGAACGGCATTAGCGAACTGGTGCTTGATCTTGAAGCGCTTACCGTTGATTCGGTAAAGGCAGAAAATACAGTATTGACCTTTACCCACACAGGTCCCAAACTCCGCATCAGCCTGAGTCAAAATCTCAATCAGGGTGAAATTGCAGCATTAACCGTGTATTACGGAGGTACACCTATTGAAGATGCGAGTGGTTTTGGCGGCTTTAGTTTTTCGGGAAGTTATGCCTACAATATTGGAGTGGGTTTTAGCGCTAATCCGCACAATTTGGGCAGAGTATGGTTTCCCTGCTTCGACAATTTTGTTGAACGCAGCTCGTACACCTGCATCGTGCGTATGCCCCCTACCTACTCTGCGTATTGCGGAGGCATCCTAGTGAGCGATGAAACCACCGGCAATGTGCGTACGATGGTATGGGATTTAAATCAGGAAATACCATCCTATTTGGCCTCGGTGGCTGTGGCGCCCTATGCCGAAGTGCGTAAAACATTTAACAGTATAGTAAATCCTTCGTTGCCGGTAGTGTTGGCTGCATTGCCCGCCGATACCACAGCATTAAAAAATTCGTTTGTGAGTTTGGAACCCATCTTCGAAGCATTTGAAGAACATTTTGGTCCTTACCGTTGGGATCGCGTGGGCTATGTGTTGGTGCCGTTTCAGGCGGGCGCTATGGAACATGCAAGTAACGTAGCCTTTATGCGCGACCTCATTCCTTTTGGTCCAGCACAAAACCAGCATATCATGGCACACG
>JBILCR010000056.1:0-9226 GCA_044353055.1 Flavobacteriales bacterium | reverse complement strand
TGCTGAACTCTAGCATCCACCTCGCCAATAGCAAAAGTGTATGCAGAATCTCCGTAGTATCCGTTTTTTAGTACGCCACAATCAACAGAAATAATATCTCCCTCTTTTATTGGTTCAGCATTCGGAATACCATGCACCACCTGAGTATTCGGTGAAACACATAATGAGGCCGGAAAGCCATTATATCCCTTAAAAGCGGGAGTACCACCATTATCGCGAATGAATTCTTCGGCGCGACGGTCTAACTCCAGACTGGTTACACCCGGACCAATAATTTTAGCAACTTCGGCCAGAGTGCGTGCAACAAGTAAAGAACTCTCTCTTATCCTTTCAATTTCTTCAATGCTCTTGTAATAGATCATCGAAAAAACAGATTAATTCTCCATTCCTACAGCCGAACTCATAGCCCGACCTTTAATTTTTCCACTTTTCATTAATCCGTCGTACTGACGCATCAATAAATGACTTTCAATTTGCTGTAAAGTATCCAATACAACCCCAACCAAAATCAACAATGAAGTACCCCCATAGAATTGCGCAAATTTATTGGTCACTCCAAACAACATTGCTAAAGACGGCATGATAGCTAAGAAGGCCAAAAACACAGCTCCTGGTAGGGTAATTCTCGATAAAATCGTATCAATAAAGTCTGCTGTAGCTTCACCTGGTTTAACTCCTGGTACAAATCCTCCACTTCTTTTCATTTCTTCAGCCATGTTTTGAGGATTAACAGCAATGGCCGTGTAGAAGTAGGTGAAAACAATTATTAAAACAGCGAAAGTAAAATTGTACCAAAAGCCAGTAACATTGGCGAAAGTTGCCATAAACCCTTGTAAAGAATCTAAGTTAGCAAATCCAGCTACTGTGATGGGGATAAACATTATGGCTTGAGCAAATATTATTGGCATAACACCTGCAGTATTAACTCGTAATGGAATGTATTGACGAACACCACCAACTTGAGTATTACCAGAAATTCTTTTAGCCACCTGTACGGGAATACGACGAATACCTTGTACCAATAAAATAGCGAGAATGATAACTAGTAACAATCCAATTAGTTCGATAAGAAACATAACTGTTCCACCACCAGCTTGAGCTATTCGTGAACCAAATTCACCAATTAAAGCCCCTGGAAGCTCAGCAATAATTCCAACCATGATAATCAATGAAATGCCATTACCAATTCCTCGATCGGTAATTCGCTCACCCAACCACATAATAAACATGGTTCCGGCTACAAGTATAATCGTTGAAGAAATCCAAAAAAATGAACCCGTTTCAGTAATAGCTTGAGCACCTATTTGGTTGTTAAGATTTGCCAGATAGCTAGGTGCTTGCAACGAACAAATTAAAACCGTAAGATATCGGGTAATCTGATTCATTTTTTTGCGACCACTCTCACCCTCTTTTTGCATTTTTTGAAAATAGGGGATAGCAATTGTGAGAAGTTGAACCACGATAGAGGCTGAAATGTATGGCATGATTCCCAATGCAAAAATAGATGCGTTGGAAAATGCTCCTCCGGAGAACATATTCAGTAATCCTAAAATACCTTCCGAAGTTTGTTGTTTAAGAGCATCTAATGAATCGGGATTGACACCCGGCAATACAACAAAAGAGCCTAAACGATACACTAAGAGGAATAAAAGCGTATTCAAAATTTTTGAACGCAGTTCCTCAATCGAAAAAATATTTTTTACGGTGTTAAAGAAATTTTTCATTAGGCAAGGATTGTAGCGGTTCCTCCTTTTGCTTCAATTGCGGTTTTGGCTGTACCGGTGAATGCATGCACAGTTACATTTAACTTAGCAGTTAATTCACCTCTTCCCAAAATTTTTATTAAGTCATTTTTACCAGCCAATCCATTAGCGCATAAAGTTTCGAAACTAATGGTATCTGAATTTAGTTTGTTCGCAAGAGTTTGTAATGTATCTAAATTGATACCGCGGTATTCAACCCTATTGATGTTTTTAAACCCAAATTTAGGCAATCGACGTTGAAGGGGCATTTGACCTCCTTCAAAACCAACTTTAGAAGAATAACCCGAGCGTGATTTTGCTCCTTTGTGTCCGCGTGTTGATGTACCACCACGACCAGAGCCTTGCCCGCGACCAATTCGTTTCGATGCTTTTGTTGCTCCAGTTGCTGGCTTTAAATTACTTAAATTCATCACTTACTGTTTAAATGTTTTTAAAGTTCAGTAACCTGAACGAGATGTTTTACTTTATCCACCATACCCAAGATTTGAGCATTAGCTTCATGCTCCACTGGAACATTCATTTTGGTAATTCCTAATGCTTTTAACGTTCTTTTTTGACGTTCAGGACGGTCAATCCCACTTTTAATTTGTGTTATTCTGATTTTCATAACGTTGAACGATGTTATCCGTTAAAAACTTCTTCCATTGAAATCCCTCTTTGCTGGGCTACTGTAGCTGGGTCACGCATCTGCGTTAATGCATCAATTGTAGCTTTTACCACATTGTGCGGATTTGAAGATCCCTTAGATTTTGCTAATACATCTGTAATACCAACACTCTCTAAAACTGCACGCATGGCACCACCAGCAATTACACCGGTTCCGTGAGCAGCTGGCTTAAGAAATACAAGAGCTCCACCGAATTTACCATGCTGTTCGTGAGGAACGGTTCCGTTAATTACCGGAACTTTTATAAGTGTTTTCTTTGCATCATCAACACCTTTGCTGATAGCGTCAGTTACCTCCTTGGCTTTCCCTAAACCATATCCCACTATTCCCTTCTCATTTCCTACTACTACGATAGCAGAGAATGAGAATGTTCTACCACCTTTAGTTACCTTGGTAACACGGTTTACAGCTACAAGTTTGTCCTTTAATTCGATGTCGCTTGTGCGTACACGTTTAATATTTGCGTTTGCCATAAGATCTTAAAAGTTTAATCCGCCCTCACGAGCTCCTTCTGCAAGAGATTTAACACGACCATGATAGAGGTATCCATTGCGGTCGAAACGAACCGACGAGATTCCTGCTTCTTTAGCTTTAAGCGCAATAGCTTTACCTACCAAAGCAGCTTTTTCTATTTTGGTTCCTTTTTGTTTAGCAATTTCCGTTTCTGTTGATGATGCAGATGCCAAGGTATGACCTTTAGAATCGTCAATCAGCTGCACGTAAATATCGCTGTTACTGCGGAAAACGCTTAAGCGCGGAGCTTCCGCATCACCGTTAACCACTTTACGGATTCTTTTTTTAATCCGATTTCTTCTGAATTCTTTTGTAATTGCCATGATTCTGATAGCGAATTATTTTTTACTTGCAGATTTTCCTGCTTTACGACGGAGAACTTCATTAACAAACTTAATCCCTTTTCCTTTATATGGTTCAGGTTTACGCATAGAACGGATCTTAGCGGCCACCATACCGAGAAGCTGTTTGTCTGAAGATTTCATGATAATAAGTGGATTCTTACCTCTTTCGGTGCGTGTTTCCAACTTAATTTCCTTTGGAATTTCGAAAACAATGTTGTGTGAATAACCAAGAGATAGTTCCAAAAGTTGACCAGTATTGGATGCGCGGTATCCCACACCCACAAGTTCCTGTTCTGTAGTAAAACCTTCAGAGACACCTACCACCATATTGTTGATTAAAGCCCGATATAATCCGTGCTTTGAACGGTGATCTTTGGCGTCGCTGCTGCGTTTTACCTCTAATTTATTTTCATCCAATTCTACACTTATGGCTGTATCTACAGCTTGGGAAAGTTCACCCAATGGACCCTTAACCGTAACTACGTTCTCAGAAGAAATGGTTACGTTGACCCCTTTGGGAAGCGAAATCGGAAGTTTTCCAATACGTGACATATATCGTTTTTGTTATTGAATTAAGAAATGTAACAAATCACTTCACCGCCTACATTCTCTTTACGTGCTTCTTTATCCGTCATTAACCCTTTAGATGTAGAGATAACAGCGATTCCTAAACCATTTATCACACGAGGAATATTATCTACGTGAGCATAACGACGAAGTCCTGGCTTCGAAACACGTGTCAACTCACGGATTGCAGGTATTTTGGTAGTTGGGTGATATTTTAAAGCGATTTTAATACTGCCTTGAGGATTTTCTTTACTGGCACTATCAAATTTATAGCTGAGTATGTACCCCTTTTCAAACAAAATTTTGGTCAAATTTTGTTTGATTTTAGAAGAAGAAATCTCCACCACGCGGTGATTAGCGTGTATTGCGTTACGCAATCGGGTAAGGTAATCTGCAATAGGATCGGTCATGACTGTTTTTTTACTTGAATTTACCAACTAGCTTTTGTTACACCTGGAATTTTTCCATCGGTAGCCATTTCACGGAACGTAATTCTGGAAATACCAAACGTTCTTATGTAACCCCGCGGACGCCCGGTTAATTTACAGCGATTACGTAAACGGATTTTAGACGAGTTACGCGGAAGCTTTTGAAGGCCAGCAGAATCACCTGCAGCTTTTAACGCTTCTCTTTTTGCGGCATACCGTGCTACCAACTTAGCCCTTTTTACCTCGCGGGCCTTCATGCTTTCTTTAGCCATTGGTTATGATTGCTTTTTTTGATTTTTAAATGGAAGGCCAAATTCACGAAGAAGCGCAAATGCTTCTTTATCGGTTGGGGCATTGGTAACAAAAGTTATGTCCATACCCATTATTTTGGAAACCTTGTCGATGTTGATTTCAGGGAAAATAATTTGCTCTGTAACGCCGAGGGTGTAATTACCACGACCATCAAAGCCTTTATCATTAATGCCGCGAAAATCTCTAATACGAGGTAACGCAACATTGATAAGGCGTTCAAGAAATTCATACATCTGATCGCCGCGCAACGTAACCCGAACACCAATGGGAACTCCTTTACGAAGTTTGAAGTTTGAAATATCTTTCTTAGATTTTGTAGCAACTGCTTTCTGGCCAGCAATCATTGTCATTTCAGCTATAGCCGAGTCAATGAGCTTCTTATCAGAAACAGCCGAACCAATACCCTGATTAAGGCAGATTTTTTTCAACTTAGGTACCTGCATCGAGCTTTTGTATTCGAACTCCTTTTGAAGTGCATTTACAATATCCTTGCGGTATTTTACTTTTAAATTGGGAGTATAACTCATCACTTAGCGTCTCCTTCTATTTTTTAGTTTTAAAGAATCTGATTTTGTTTCCTTTTGCATCTGAAGTATATCCGGTACGTGCAGGTTTGCCGTTTTCTGGATTTATAACCATCAAATTGGAAACATGAATTGAACCTTCCTTTTTAACGATTCCGCCCTGAGGATTTTCAGATGTGGGTTTGCTGTGGCGTGATAGCATATTTACACCGCTAACGATAGCACGTTGCTTATCTACAAGTACATGGGTTATTTCTCCTGACTCCCCTTTATGGTTGCCGGCAATTACCATTACTTTATCGCCTTTTCTTAAATGAAGTTTCATAATCTTACGTTCAAAGAGTTTTATAGTACCTCCGGTGCAAGAGACACAATTTTCATGTACTGTTTTTCACGGAGTTCACGTGCCACCGGGCCAAAAATACGCGTACCACGTAATTCGTCATTATTGTTCAACAGCACAACAGCGTTGTCGTCGAAGCGTATATATGATCCATCCGGACGGCGAATTTCTTTTTTAGTACGAACCACAACCGCTTTTGAAACAGATCCTTTTTTAGAGTTGCCACTCGGCAAGGCATGCTTAATGGTAACAACAATTTTGTCACCAACTGAGGCATAGCGCTTTTTTGTTCCTCCAAGGACACGAATACACAACACTTCTTTTGCGCCTGAATTGTCTGCTACTGTTAATCTGGATTCCTGTTGTACCATGACTTTATGCTTTTATACAAAGTATTATTTCGCTTTTTCGATTATCTCTACTAATCTCCAGCGTTTATTTTTACTCATCGGGCGGGTTTCCATTATTTTAACCATATCGCCTGCACCGCATTCATTTTTGTCATCATGAGCCATGAATGTAGTAGTTTTCTTAACAAACTTCCCGTATTTAGGATGCTTTACCTTACGTTCAACGGCAACAACAATGGTTTTATCCATTTTTGTGCTTCTAACTAGGCCAACACGCTCTTTGCGAAGATTTCTTTCAATAGTTGTTGTTTCCATCATTCTAAAATTTTAGGCATTGCCTTGTAATTCTCTGTTACGAATTTCGGTATAAACGCGGGCAATAGCTCTGCGACTGTGACGAATAGAAATAGGACTTTCAGAAGCAGAAACAGTGTGATTAAACACCGAACGTGCATGCTGCTGTTTCATTTCGTTTACTTTATCCTTCAATTCCTGAAGGCTTAAATCTTTAAGTGACTCCTTTTTCATAATTTAAATCACGCTGATGCTTCTTCAAAATCGCGACGAACTACGAATTTAGTCGTCACAGGTAATTTTTGTGCGGCAAGTCTCAAGGCTTCCTTTGCAATTTCCATTGATACACCTTCTGCTTCGAAAATGATAGTACCTGGCTTTACAACAGCTACCCAATATTCGGGAGATCCTTTACCCTTACCCATCCGCACCTCGGCTGGCTTTTTAGTAATAGGCTTATCAGGAAACACACGAATCCAAATTTGACCCTCACGTTTCATGTAGCGGGTTACTGCAATTCGAGCCGCCTCAATCTGGCGCGCAGTCATCCACACTCCTTCTAATGCTTTAATACCAAATGAACCAAATGCTAACTCATGACCTCGAGTTGCATTACCCTTCATTTTCATTTTATGCTGCTTCCTGTACTTGGTGCGTTTAGGCTGTAACATGGAAATTATTTTTCTGGTTTCGTTATTTTTCTGTTTCCTAAAACAACACTACAGCGTTATTTTGGGGACGGCAAAGATAGTGAGTTGTTTTATATTTTCAACAAGCTATTGTAAAAAAAAATATTTTTAATTGTTTGGCCTGTATTTATAAGAGGTTTAGCGAAAAAAAAAGAGGACGGATGTCCCCTTTTTTCATTACAAAGGATATTATTTGTTCCTATTTCTTCGTTCTCTATCGCCACCTCTGCGCTCACCGCCTCTTCTTTCTCCACGATCTCCTGCACGCTCTCCAGCTCCGCCTGTTTTCTGAGCCTGAAGGCCAATGTTAGGGCTTAAATCACGTTTTCCGTATACTTCACCTTTACATATCCATACTTTAACCCCAATTCTACCATATGTAGTATGGGCTTCCGCTACTGCGTAGTCAATGTCTGCACGAAGAGTATGAAGAGGAGTTCTACCTTCTTTATAACCTTCAACACGGGCCATTTCTGCTCCACCCAATCGGCCAGAGAGTTTACATTTAATGCCTTCAGCTCCCATTCGCATGGTAGAGGCAATTGAGGTTTTCATGGCGCGACGAAATGACACCCGACCTTCAAGCTGACGAGCTATTCCATCTGCTACTAAACGTGCATCTAATTCAGGACGCTTTATCTCAAATATATTGATTTGAACTTCCTTCTTAGTAAGCTTTTTCAACTCTTCTTTTAACTTGTCAACTTCCTGGCCACCTTTGCCGATTATGATTCCAGGACGGGCGGTATTAATAGTTACAGTGACGAGTTTTAAGGTACGCTCAATAACTATTTTCGAAATACCTGCCTTTGGAAGACGGGCATTTAAATATTTACGGATCTGATGATCTTCTACTAGTTTATCGGTAAAATTCTTACCTCCGTACCAATTTGAATCCCATCCGCGAATAATTCCCAGACGAAGACCTATCGGATTTGCTTTTTGTCCCATTGAATATGTATGAACGTTGTTTTAAATTAATTTACTGATTCCGCTTTATTACCAAGAACCAAGGTTACGTGATTTGAGCGCTTGCGAATTCTGTAACCTCTACCTTGTGGTGCTGGTCTTAACCGCTTAAGCTGGCGTCCACCATCCACCATAATTTCTTTTACTATAACTCCGCTTTCTTCGAGACGAGAGCCCTCATTTTTAGCCTGCCAATTAGCAATAGCAGATAAAAGTAATTTCTCCAATCTTCCGGCAGCATCCTTGTTAGTGAATTTAAGAATAGACAAGGCTTTATCCACATCCACTCCACGAATCAAATCAGCCACCAGACGCATTTTTCTAGGCGAAGTTGGACAATCATTAAGCTTAGCAAAAGCAGTAGAACGTCGTTCTGCTTTCAATGCTTCTGCCATATTTTTTTTACGTGAACCCATTTTGAATCAATCTTTTACGGTATACAGTTTATTTTTTGCCTTTATCTTTACGATTACCGGCATGCCCACGGTATGTACGTGTTGGTGCAAATTCTCCTAATTTATGTCCGACCATATTTTCGGTAACATACACAGGGATGAATTTGTTTCCGTTGTGAACAGCTATAGTTTGTCCAACAAAATCGGGAGAAATCATGGAACGGCGTGCCCAGGTTTTAACTACTGATTTTTTACCGGAATCAACCATTGCCAATACTTTTTTCTCGAGTTTGAAGTCGATAAACGGACCTTTTTTTAACGATCGGCTCATTTGAAATTATTTTTCTTTTTGTTGAACAGTTAATTATTTACGGCGCTCAATGATATAGCGTGAACTTCTATTTTTAGGAGCACGTGTTTTATATCCTTTTGCTGGAATGCCTTTACGGCTGCGTGGATGCCCTCCAGATGCGCGGCCCTCACCACCACCCATAGGATGATCAACAGGGTTCATAGCAACACCACGGGTTCTTGGTCTTCTACCTAACCAACGCGAGCGACCTGCTTTACCGGAACGCACCAAACGATGATCGGGATTACTTACTGTGCCAATCACAGCTAAGCAAGTATTTAAAATCATACGAATTTCTCCAGACGGCATGCGAATAATAGCATATTTACCGTCACGTGCTTGAAGCTGTGCTGCTGCTCCCGCGCTGCGAACTAATGCCGCACCTTGACCTGGACGCATTTCTATGTGATGAATCATGGAACCCAATGGAATGTCTTTTAGAAAAAGAGCATTGCCGGGTTCAACAGGAGCATTTTCACCTGATCTAACGGTTGCACCAACAGTAAGACCATCAGGAGCTAAGATATATCGTTTTTCTCCATCGGTGTAATGCAATAGTGCAATACGGCCCGAACGATTTGGATCATATTCGATTGTCATAACCTGAGCAGGAACATCATGCTTATCGCGACGGAAATCAACTAGACGATACCGTTGCTTATGCCCACCACCGATATAGCGCATGGTCATTTTACCGGAGTTGTTACGACCGCCTG
>JBILCR010000404.1:0-2635 GCA_044353055.1 Flavobacteriales bacterium | reverse complement strand
TAAACGCGTGGTATTTTTTGTAGACGACCTCGACCGCATCCAACCTTCAGATGCCGTAGAAATTTTAGAAGCCTTAAAAAACATATTTGACATCCCTCACAGCATTTTCGTATTAGCCATTGATTACGAAGTGGTTGTTAAAGGATTAGAAGATAAATTCGGTCCAAAAACCGAAGAAAACGAGCGTGAGTTTAGATCGTTCTTCGATAAAATTATTCAGGTGCCCTTTAGCATGCCGACAGGAGCATACGATATCGATCATTTTTTAAGCGACAAGCTCAGTGCACTTAAAGTAAATATGATTTCGGGCAACCAAGAAGCCTTCACGAAAGTGGTGCGCACTACAGTTGGCTTTAATCCGAGGAGTTTAAAACGCTACCTCAATTCATTCAGCTTAATTAACTCTATTCGAAAAGCCGAAGAACAAAGCGAAGGGACACAGAGCGGTGCCGAGGGAGAATTTATGCTGTTTGCCTTGCTCGGAATTCAAATTTCATATCCCAAAATATTTAGAATGCTTGCTCAATCGCCTGATTTTACAACCTGGGATTCACGATTTGGGGTAAAATTCGGACTCGATTGGGAGGCTATCCTTCAAAAAATTGCTAAAACCGGAGAGAATGATTATACCGATGAGGATTGGGAAAAAGTGGTTTGGGGCTCCTGTCAGAGCGACAGTTATCTGCGTTCGCGCGTGTTCAGTATCCTAGAATTACTTAACTTTTTGAGAGAAAAAATCAAAGCCGACCAGTTGTCAGACCTCATGGAGCAAGCCATGCAATATGCCTCAATTACCGCGGTAGATGATAACCACGATGTAAAACAGGTTTTTTCGGGCAATCGAGTGCGGTACACTAGCATCGAGGCATTCTTTGAAATGTTAAAGAATAAAAACTATCCCTCCAACTTAATTCAAAGTCTGGAGCTCTTGCATAAAAAGGGTATGGAATCATTTGGTGAGGAGCTTGATATTGCGTTTACGCCCAACTTTCTTACCATGGGATGTAAGCACCCTCAAACAAGACGTAAAACATTCCTTTTCGCTGGGATGAAAAAAGCGCATCTAAAACTCGAATTTAATGGCAAAGCCTTCGAAATGAAGCAAGCTAACGACTTAAACGATAGCCTTTGGAGTGAAATTCGCGAGAGCTTTAACCTACTCTCTGCCGTCAAAGTATAAGAGGCTAATTGAAATTATAAAGCCCGCAGCTGTAAACAGCGTGCGGGCCCTACAATAAAAAAACAGACTTTTAGTGGCGCAGAATAACCAGCTGCTTAATACCTAGAATACCCCCTTCTTTATCAAACAGTTGAATTAAATACATGCCATCCGGAATACTTCCATCAATGGCCATTAAATTCGGATTAAAAGGATCTTCACTGCGGGTAATTTCTTTGCCCATTATATCAATGATGCAAAAACCTGAAATGCGTTCCAGCAATTTAGCATCGCCTTGGATGCTAATGGCACTTGAAGCTGGGTTCGGATAAAGATTCAAATCTAGAACGCCTGCTTGAGGATTTGTTCCCACTGTATTAAAACCTAGTTTAGCCAAAAAGCCAGTAGGACTGCCGGTATATGTAGCTTGTACACTTCCGAAATTAAACGTTTGTGCAACCGTTCCATCATCGTAGCTTCCAGAAATAAAAACGTTGTTTGCAGCATCAATTACAATGGCATCGCCTCGTTCACTTGCCGAACCTCCGGCACTTTGAGCCCAAAGTGGATTTCCATCAGGGTCAATCTTAGTAACAAAAACATCATCGAAACCATTGCTTAACAAGTTGATATCTCCAAAATTTATTTCGGTTCGAAATTGTCCGGTGATATAGCAATTGCCATCACTATCGGTAGTTACGCCTTTTGCATAGTCGTTGGCAATAAAACCTTCACCAAATCCAAACGATTTTGCCCATACGACCTCTCCGACAGCATTTACTTTAAAGAGAAAAATATCTGCGTCGTAATTTAAAGGAGTACTGGTACTATTTGATGTGATGTCAGAATTTATTAATCCCGCTCCATTGTAAGTTAATGTATCGCAAGTGAAGTAACCTGTAATGAAGCAATTTCCTGCGTTATCGGTTGCAATTTCCTCACACCGAACAGAACCTCCACTTATACTTTGATTCGCTGAAATTAACACGCCATCGGGAGTATACTTGGCAATAAAAAAATCTTCACGCGGATTATTGGGAGAATTGTTCTGAGTCAAAACCGAATTTGCGTCGAATTCAAAAACATTACCAGAGAAACCACCAGCCATTAAAACATTTCCTGCGGCATCAATTGCGATCGATTTTGGCTCTTCGTACGATGAACCTCCTGCAGTTTTAATCCACTGAAATTCACCATTTTCGTTATACTTAACAAGAAAAACATCTTCAAGGCCCGAACCCGGATACATTGCCAGTGATGTACCGTTCAAAGTAAGTTCGGCACCAGATTCACTGCTATAAATGTAAAATGTACCTGCAACATAGCAGTTGCCGACCAAGTCTGAAGTTACAGTTATACCTTTCGTTTTAGCACTTAACTGGTTGTCGAACGATTTAGCCCAAAGTACAACTCCTGCAGGGTCGAATTTAACAAGAAACATAGCGTAGTTCGTCCCCGCTGAAGTTGACGTATTAA
>JBILCR010000403.1:0-2638 GCA_044353055.1 Flavobacteriales bacterium | reverse complement strand
TAATTCCCCGTTCACGTTCCAATTCATTATTATCGAGAATGAGTTCTCCCGTGCTTTGATTCTCCCGGAAAAGTTTTGTTTGGTGAAGTATTTTGTCGACTAATGTTGTTTTACCGTGGTCAACGTGCGCTATAATAGCGATATTCCGGATGTTTTGCATGCCCCTTATTTTTTCGAGGTGCAAAAGTAGGCATAATTTTCGGGTAGAGCTGCAGGGCTACATTACTATTCTTTGACTTTTGTATCAAATATCAACGTAACGGGGCCATTATTTACCAACGAAACGCGCATATCGGCGGCGAAAATGCCTGTTTTAATCTGTCGCGATAGTTCCTGACTTAATTGTTTACAAAACATTTCGTAGTGCAATCGCGCCAATTCGGGTTTTGCGGCACGAATAAACGAAGGCCTATTCCCTTTTCGGGTTGAGGCAAACAAGGTAAATTGACTTACTACGAGTACTTCGCCCGAAATTTCGTTAACAGAATGGTTCATCAACCCATTTTTATCGGCAAAAATGCGTGTGTTGGCAATTTTAGCCGCAAGCCATGAAATATCATCTAAGGAGTCGCTTTCTTCTACGCCTAATAAAACCAGCATTCCCTCTTTGATTTTACAGTAAATTTTTCCATCAATCTCTACTGAGGCTTCAAGCACTCTTTGTACAATGGCACGCATGCGGCAAAAATAATAATTGAACCTTAAGATTGAATTCTGTTACCTTTGGACGCTAATAAAATCTGTTGAAAAAGCATATTACCATATTAGGATCTACAGGCTCCATTGGAACTCAGGCATTGGATGTAGTTAGGAACAACCCCAATTCATTCGAAATCGATTGCCTCACTGCGCAAAATAATGTTGAGTTGCTGGTTAGACAGGCGCGCGAGTTTTTGCCCGGCACTGTAGTTATAGGAAATGATTCTAAATATGCAGAGGTGCAGCAGCAACTATCTGATTTGCCCATTAAGGTGTATGCCGGGGAGGATGCCATTACACAGATGATGGCACAGGAATCAACCGAAATAGTGCTAACAGCTTGTGTGGGTTATGCCGGCTTGCGTCCAACTCTTGCGGCTATTAATGCAGGAAAACACATTGCACTTGCCAATAAGGAAACACTCGTAGTAGCCGGCGAACTGGTAACTGCTTTAGCCCGCGAAAAGGGGGTTAATATTTATCCGGTGGATTCGGAACATTCAGCCATTTTTCAATGTTTGGCTGGTGAATGGGAAAATAAAATCGAAAAAATTTACCTTACTGCTTCCGGAGGACCGTTTAGGGGGAAAACCAGAAATGAACTGCTTAACGTGGGCCCTGCCGAGGCGCTAAAGCATCCCAACTGGGATATGGGGGCTAAAATAACCATTGACTCTGCATCCTTGATGAATAAAGGACTTGAAGTGATTGAAGCACGTTGGTTGTTCAATCTTAAAGCCGAGCAAATAGATGTTGTGGTGCATCCTCAAAGTATTGTGCATAGCATAGTTCAAATGACCGACGGATCAATGAAAGCGCAGATGGGATTGCCCGATATGAAACTTCCCATCCAATATGCCCTCACATACCCTCAAAGGATACAAACCGATTTTCCAAGGTTCGATTTTATTAAGTATCCCTCATTAACGTTTGAAGCACCCGATCGTGAAACGTTTCGAAATCTGGATCTAGCATTTGAGGCCTTACGAAGAGGGGGTACCGCCCCTTGTATTTTAAATGCTGCAAATGAAGTTGCCGTTTCAGCCTTTTTGAAGGGGCAGATAGGGTTTTTGAAAATGAGTGAAGCCGTTGAAGATTGTTTAGATAGAATGCCTATTCGTCAAAGCCCTTCATACGAAGATTATGTGCACACCGATCATGAAGCGCGTATTATTGCATCCGAATACTGTTCGAAGCATGCTTCATAATTTAACAGCGAATAAGTAATACCTTTACACCGCATTTGATTTTATGGATATTCTCATTATTACTGCCCAGCTTATTCTGAGCCTTTCGATTTTGGTTATTTTACATGAGCTGGGTCATTTTATACCTGCACGCCTATTTGGAACGCGAGTTGAAAAATTTTATCTCTTTTTTGATCCCTGGTTTTCATTATTCAAGGTAAAGAAAGGCGAAACCGAATACGGAATAGGATGGCTTCCGCTGGGGGGATATGTAAAGATTTCGGGCATGATAGACGAATCTATGGATAAAGAGCAGCTTCAAAAACCTGCCGAATCCTGGGAGTTTCGTGCAAAACCTGCTTGGCAAAGGCTAATAATTATGATTGGCGGTGTAACGGTTAATCTATTGTTGGGGATGTTTCTTTATGCCATGGTTTTATTCGTTTGGGGAAAAGAAATTCTGCCCATAAAAAATGCTCAAAACGGTATTATGGTTGCCGATAGCTTGGCCTATTCTGCAGGCTTTAGAACCGGCGACAAAATTATATCGGTAAATGGGGTGCGTCCGGCACACTTCCAGGAGGCGAATTTGAATTTGCTTCTTGGTAGCCCTACAGAAGTTATAGTTGAAAGGGATGGTAAAGAAGTGCATATCCCTATTGCAAAAGACTTTGCGGAAAAAGTTATTGGCCAGAGAGAGCCTAAACTGTTCGTTCCAGCATTTCCAACAGTTGTAGAGCTTATTCCCGATA